>QNAH01000039.1 GCA_003641425.1 Candidatus Zixiibacteriota bacterium | reverse complement strand
GAGGAGGGACACTACTACTATGAAGCCGAGGTGATCTGCAAGGAATCCGGCCGGTTCGGTATTGCCGCCCGCATCATGCCCGCTAATGAAAATCTGATTCATAATTACTTGCCGCGGCTGATCAAGTGGTGGTAATTTGTTGATTTATTATATGTTAATATCCGGGTGAGGTTCGACCTCACCCTTTTTTATCGGTACCGCACCTGTTAACTTTGATTATTGTAATGCTAGACTGTCAGCCTATTGACAATTTTAATATTATTGCCAATATTCTATAAAATTTGAAACCGGCCCGCTAAATCCTTCGTTATACAGGATTAAGCATTTGTACAGGGATTCGTATAAGCATATATCTTTTATAATATTCCATGTAGAGGAGAAAAAACTATGAAGCAATTGAGGTCAGCCTTTTTTACTCTGGCGATTATGGCTCTGGCCATGATTTCATCTGCGGCCGCCTTTGATTTCTCGGAAATCGAAAAGCAGGTCGTGGAATACAAGCTTGACAATGGATTGACCATTATCATGCTTCCGCGGCATGATGCACCGGTGATATCATTCGTTACGCATGTCAATGCCGGATGCACCGATGATCCCATGGGTTCCATGGGAATGGCGCATATGTTCGAGCATATGGCCTTCAAGGGAACTGAGGAAATCGGCACCACGGATATAAAAAAAGAAAAGAAATGGATGGCGGAAGAAGATCGGATTTTCGCATTGATAATGGAAGAACGGACCAAAGGTCCCCTGGCGGATTCTGCCAGACTGGCCGCTCTCACCGAAGAACTCGCGGCGGCAACCGATTCGGCGGAGCAGTATGTGGTCACCAATGAATTCGGTCAGATTGTCAGCCGTGAAGGGGGGGTCGGGCTTAATGCCGGGACCAGCATGGATTATACCCAGTATTATCTAAACTATCCTTCGAATAAGCTGGAACTCTGGATGGCCATGGAGTCGGACCGATTCGCCCACCCGGTTCTGCGCGAATTGTTCAACGAAAAAAATGTCGTTGCTGAGGAAAGACGTTCCCGTATTACCTCTTCCCCGTCGGGTAAACTGTTCTGGGGAGAATATATCGGGCTGGCCTTCAACGCCCATCCTTACGGTAAATGTCTTATCGGAGAGATGTCGGAAATACAGAATTATAACCGTCCGACCATGATGAAGCAATTCGAGACATACTATGTACCTCGCAATATTGCCGTCGGAATCGTGGGCGATGTCGATCCCGATGAAGTTATCAGGCTGGCAGAAAAATATTTTGGGAAGATCAAAGACCGTCCCGAACCGCCGCCGCTGATGATTGATGAAGAATACCCCTTTGGTATGAGACAGGCCACCATCCGTGACAATTCACAGCCGATGTTCATTACGGGGTATCGTATCCCGTCGGTTAGACATCCGGATTTTGTCGCGCTCGATGCCCTGGCGTCCTACCTTGGATCGGGACGCACTTCGGCGCTTTACAAAGACCTTGTTAAGGAAAAGAAGAGCGCCGTGAGTGTTTCGGCGTTTACAGGTTTCCCCGGAAGAAAATATCCAACGCTTTTTTCCATATTCTGTATTCCGTCCAATGATTTTTCGAATACGGATAACGAGGAAATAATCCTGGCCGAAATAGAAAAAGTGCGGAATGAACTGATCCCCGAGGAAGAGCTGGCCAAAATCAAGGCCCAGGCCAAAGCCGCCTTTATAAACACCCTGGGATCGAATTCAGGCATGGCTTCTCAACTGGTCTCTTATTATTTCTACAAAGGTGACTGGCGCGAATTGTTCAAGGAGATCGATCGCGTCAATGCCCTGACCGCCGAAGATATCAAGCGGGTGGCGGAAAAATATCTCGACCCCGACAAGAGAGTTGTCGCCTACCTGGAAAAACCGGTAGAAGATGAAAATAATTAAACAGGAGCAGGTAATGCGAAAGGCTTATAAATTTATTGGATATCTCTCAATCGTTTTCGTCATGCTGGCCGGCATAACTGCCGGGGCCGGGAGAACGATAGACAAATTGGAATTTCCTCCAATGAATAAAATCGAGATGCCCGAAGTGGATAAGGTCCAGCTTGATAACGGCATCATGCTTTATATCCTCGAGGATCATGAATTGCCCATCGTCCGCGCCAGTGTCCGCCTGGCCGCCGGTGACTTCCTCAGCCCGCCGGATAAAGTCGGATTGGGCGATATAACCGGTACCGTCATGAGGACCGGGGGCACAGCCAGAATGACCGGGGATGAAATAGACGAGGCTCTGGAAGCGATCGGCGCTTCGGTGGAAGTCAATATCGGTGCGACAAGCGGCAGGGCCGGGATGAATATTCTTTTGGAGTATGCCGATACCGGTCTGGAGATTCTGGCCGATGTCCTGCGTACCCCCCGCTTTGACCAGGATAAAATTGATCTGGCCAAAAATCAAATGCGGACCGAAATCTCGAGCCGTAATGACGATCCCTTTCAGGTTTGTGTCAGGGAATTTAAAAAGGTCATCTACGGGCAGGAATCGCCTTATGCCCGGCATACGGAATACAGCACGGTTAACGGTATCACCCGTGAAGACATGATTGATTTTCACCGTAAGTATATTTCTCCGGAAAATGTCATGATAGCCGTTTGGGGTGACTTCAAAAAAGAAGAAATGATCACCAAGGTTAAAAAATACTTCGAGGACTGGGGAAAAGGCGCCGGTTTGGTACCGCAATTACCGGAGGTCAAATATGAATTCAAACCGGGTGTTTACTATGCCGAAAAGGACAATGTCACCCAGTCTAATGTCCTGATCGGTCATATCGGCGGCCTTACCGGGGATCCCGATTTCTTCGCCCTTACCGTCGCCAATAATGTCCTGGGCGGCAGTTTTGGAAGCCGTATGTTTAATGAAGTCCGGTCCAAAAAGGGATTGGCCTATTCCACCGGAGGTAATTTTTCATCGAATATTTCCTATCCCGGAATCTACTACAACTATGTGATCACCAAGCTTGAATCCACCGTGGAGGCGACCGAGGCGGTCCTTCATGAAATTCGCCGGATGCAGACCGATCCGCCCACAGAAGAGGAGCTGGAACGAGCCAAATCGAGTTATCTGAATTCCTTTGTCTTTAATTTCGATTCCAAGGGCGAGATCATTAACCGGATGATGACTTATGATTATTATGATTTCCCCCAGGATTTTCTGTTTACCGTAAAGGATAAAATCGAAAAGGTGACCGCCGAAGATGTCGTCGATGTCGCTCGCAGGCGTTTTCATCCCGATGAAATGAAAATCGTCGTGGTCGGAAAGGCCGATCAGTTCGATAAACCGCTGAGCATACTGGGCGCGGTGGATACCATTGATATAACTATCCCGTCGGGTGAAGTCGAGGAGGAAGTGGTCATAAATGAGGAGACACTTGCGAAGGGGATGGAACTTCTCAAACTGGCGGCCGATGCCTGCGGCGGGGTGGATAATTATATGAAAGTAAAAGCAGTATCTTCCGAAAGCGATGTTGTTCTTGTCCTGCCCCAGGGCGAAATGGCCATCAGTGCCTCGGCCATTTCGGTTCTTCCCGACAAAAGTAAAGAAATCATGAATACCCCAATGGGTGAAATCATTACTGTAACCGACGGTGAAACCGGCTGGATGAAGCAGGGACCCAATGTGGTTGATATGACCTCCGAACAGATCGAGTCTTCCAAAAAGGAATTATTCCGTAACATTATGCATCTTTTCCAGAATCTCGATAATCCGGAGTATCAGGCAGTGTTTGTCGCCAGCGAGGATTTTCGCGGCAGTCAGGCCGATATTGTTAAGGTCATGTCCGCTGATGGAGCGGAATCGTTTAAATTGATCCTCGATTCGGAAACTCATATGCCGATCGGAAAGATGTTTTTTGGCGAGACTATGATGGGACCGGGAAACCTAACCCAGATAATTTCCGATTACCGTGAAATTTCAGGGATTAAGGTGCCGTTTTCTGTTATTATCGAAGCAGACGGCAAAAAAAGTGCCGAGATCAAGACCAAAGATCTGAAAATCAACCCTGAAATACCCGAAGGCACTTTCGACAAGCCGTAAAATCATACATTGGACATTTAAAAAACCCCGTCCAAATTCCGGACGGGGTTTTTTGGATGGGGGTTCGAATTATTCGGCATAAAACATCCGGCCGTCCCGGGGATTATTTTTGAATTTTTATTTGGAATTAATTTTGGATATTTACCATCTCGAAGCGTCCTACATTTGACGGGCGAATTGGCCCTAAGAGAAAGAAATATAATGTTTTTTTTGAATATTTTGCCATTTTGGCACTTGCTATTTTAAGGCATTTATTATACCTTTGAGAGTTAAAAAATCGTCAATAAATAAAACGTGAGGGAAAAATGAAAGTTCCGAGATTAGCCACTTACATTTTCTCGATAATGATTCTGGCATTTCTGATTGGATTCAATTTCGCATCCGGACGAGCCCTGTACGATGCCAGTGAAGGGAATATTATTGTAGGTAAAATTACCGCCGATAATCCCTATGTCGATGTAGTGGCTCATACTGTCGGTAAAATCGGACTGTCGACCAACAACCAGGGCCAGCTCGGCACCGGTTTTATGACATCCGATGAAGGCCTGCCGTCATGTCAGTTCCCATATCCCAGTCAGCAGGAATATTTGTTTGCCGGTGCTTTCTGGATCGGAGCCGTTATCGGTCGTGATACGCTGGTATCGGTTGGTGCCGACGGATGGCAGTTTACCAGAGAAATGTGGCCGGATCCTTATCCGAAAGGAAAAATTATTGAACGATCGATATCGAATGCGGCTGATGTAGATGCTATTTCAGAACAGGACTTCATTTCCGTCTACACCGACACCGTGACTGATCCGGGTTATGTGACCGATGATGATGTCGATGGCCGCCCTCATATGCCATTGAATATCGAGGTGACCCAGCGCAGTTATTCCTGGAGTTATTCTTATGCTGAAGATTTCGTCCTGTTTGATTACTCCATAAAAAATATCGGACGCAAGTCGCTGACCGGGGCCTACATGGGCATATATATCGATGCCGATGTGAAAACAAAGGGAAGCCAGGAAGGCTTTGACGATGACATCTGCGGTTTCAAGCGTGCGATTCCTTCCGATTACGGGTGCGGATTTATCGATACCATCAATATCGCCTGGATCGCGGATAATGACGGGCGCCAGTCCACCGATCAGCCCTGCCCGTATTCGACGACGTCATTAACGGCGGTCACCGCGACACGGGTTGTCAGAACCCCTTCCGATTCACTGAAGTATTCGTTTAACTGGTGGATATCCAACGGCGATGCCTCCCAGGATTTCGGCCCCCGAAAGGCCGGTACTGTGGATGATCCGTTCCGTGATTTCGGCGGTTACCTTGGCACGCCCGAAGGCGATCGAAACAAATATTATATTATGCGGCATGGAGAATTCGATTATGATCAGCTCTTCACGGCCATGGATCATACTTCCGAGGGATGGCTTCCGAGACCATCGGGAAGTTATGCCGTGAACTTTGCCGATGGGTACGATACCCGTTATCTGCTCTCATTCGGTCCGTTCAACATCGATCCCGGCGAGGTCCTCCCGATCAGTTTTGCCTATGTGGCCGGTGATGATTTTCACACCGATTGCGACGCTTTCGAAAATATTTTTAACGCCTATGAACCTCAGATATATTATGACTACCTGAATTTCGACGACCTTGGAAAGAATGCCATGTGGGCCTCATGGATTTATGATAATCCCGGTTACGATACCGATGGCGACGGTTATCGCGGCAAGTACCGAATCTGCGTTTTTGATTCGATTCCATCCACATGTATAGATACGGTTTCGCTGGATCCGTTTGAAGTCGATACCTTCCCCTGCTACGAGATTACTCAGGCAGATACCGTTTATTATGAAGGTGACCGGGTCCCTGATTTCAGGGGCGCCTCTCCCCCATCAGCTCCGAAGCTCTGGGTTATAGATGAAAATGGAGACACTTTGCGCAGTCGGGTTATTCCATCAATCAATGAATTCAATCAGGGTGAATTGAGGATCAGATGGAACGGGTTGAAATCCGAAACCGAAAAGGACGTTTTCAGTAATGAAATCGACTTTGAAGGTTATCGGGTGTACCTGTCTTTCTCGCCTTCAGCGGCATCCTACTCGGTCATCTCATCTTATGATATCGAAGACTATAACCGCTATACCTGGAATCGTTCACGAGGTATTTGGGAATTGAAGGATACACCATTCACGATTGATTCATTGGAAACCCTTTACGGTGAAGGATTTGATCCCCTGCTTTATGATGTCGACAATGCCCTGTACTGGAACGACACCGCATATTATTTCTCGCGCCAGGATTGGAACCAGTCGGATCTGAGCGATCCCAACGGGATTCACAAAATCTACCCCGATGAGCCGCCGCCGACCTCGCTTATTATCGATACGGCCCGGATTTACTACCCGGAAGAACTGACCGATGACGGACTCTATTTCAAGTATTATGAGTATGAATATACGCTCCGGAATCTGCTCCCTTCGCAGCTTCATTATGTCGCCGTAACCGCCTTCGACTACGGTTCGCCCGCCAGCGGCCTGGAATCGCTTGAGACTCCTCCGCACAAGAATTATGTCGCCGAATATCCTCAAAATAAGATTGAGGACGCGACCGCCGAGGGGCTCAATGTAATTGTCTATCCTAATCCATATCGAATCGACGGTGAGTACCCCGCTAATGGTTTTGAGGGCCGTGATTATATAACCTACCCCTCATTCTCTGACAGTCTTGTCCAGCAGGAAGGTCTTCCCAATGACCGGACACGCTCGATACACTTTATCAATCTTCCCCACAGATGTACGATTCGAATATTTACTCTGGATGGCGACCTGGTTCGTGAAATCGACCATAATGTCCCCGAGGGGTCGCCTCAGTCCTCACATGAACGCTGGGATTTGATCACTCGTAATACTCAGGCAATTGTATCGGGAATCTATTATTACTCGGTCGAATCCGAATTTGGAAATCAAATCGGAAAGTTAGTGATTATAATGTAGTCAACGACAAGTGCCTGTATTTCATTTTTGAATTTTCGGCCCGGGTAAAAGACAGCAGTCTCGCCCGGGCCGTTTTTATCTGTACCGCAGGATATTGCCGCTTGCAATTGCGGAAGAAAAGGATTAAATTTGATATTTAATGGGCTGTGGCGTTTAATTGCGAACAACTGCCAGAAAAAAACGTCATGGTATTGAAAATCGAAGGTCCGATGCTGGTGGCTGACTGATATATGATGATAGTGACAGGTCTTTTACCTAATATTAAACCTTTGAGCCTTGCGGCAATAATCCTTGTTGTATCGGCATATCTGCCCGCGGCCGCATTTCAGAAAATCGATCCCCGCGATAAAAAGGGACTGTCCGGGCACAAACTGACCGTCTCCGATGCCCCTTATGTCGAAGTGGGTATTCATCAGATAGGTGATGTCTGGATGACTGTCAGCAATATGGGTCAGTTCGGTACCGGGGGTTATCTCGGGACCACATTCGATCCCGTTACCGGGATGGAGACACCGTCGTGTGTTTTCCCGGCCAATTCCGATTTGAATTACCTTTATGTGGCCGGATTCTGGATCGGGGCTGTCGCCGGAAGAGATACGCTGGTTTCGATCGGGGTCGATGACTGGGTCGGAAGTTATGTAATGGAATTATGGCCCGATCAGGGGGAAGATCCCTATCCTTATGGCGGTGGTATAAACCGCCGATCGATTCAAACTTCGAGCCCCTATTATGATGAAGACGCCAAATCCGAGCAGGATATAATCGCCGTTTATACCGATACCGTGACCAATCCCTCTTTTGTCGGAATCGATAATATCGACGGACGTCCGCATAAACCGCTCAATATCGAAATCACTCAGAGAAGTTATGCGTGGAGCTATGAATATGCCGAAGATTTTATTCTTTTCGACTATTCGATAAAAAACATCGGGTCGAAAAAATTGAATGGCGTATATATGGCGGTCTATGTCGATGGTGATGTGCACCATGAATCGATGTTTGGACCGGAAGGATACGGCGAGGATCTCTGCGGTTTTCGCCGAACGCACCCATCGGAAACCGGTTGCGGATTCATCGATACGATCAATATTGCATATATCACCGATAATGACGGCGATCCCGGCGATCAGGGCACCTTTAATATGAACTCCGCAAGAGGCGCCGCCGGAATCCGCGTGGTGCGGACCCCCTCTGATTCGCTGAAATATTCCTTTAACTGGTGGGCCGGAGATTATGACGCCAGTTCCGATTTCGGACCCCGGCAATTCGGGACCTATGATGATCCCTTCAGGGATTTGAACGGCCGCATGGGAACACCGCTTGGAGACGCCAATAAGTATTATGTCATGCGCCGGGAAGAATTCGACTATGATCAGCTCTTCGTGGCCCTCGACAATACCGGTGACGGCTGGCTTCCGCCCCCGTCGGGTGCGGCTGAAATGGCCGATGGCTACGATGCCAGGTATCTCCTTTCGTTCGGTCCTTTCGAAATATCCCCGGGTGAGGTTTTGCCGGTTAGTTTTGCCTGGGTGCTGGGAGATGACGTGCATACCGACCCCGGCGATTTTGAACGGTATTTCAATCCTTATGATCCTCAAATCTTTTACAACAGGCTGAATTTCGATGATCTGGCCATGAATTCAATGTGGGCGTCGTGGCTTTATGATAATCCCGGCTATGATTCCGATGGTGACGGTTATCGGGGCAAACACCGGATTTGCGGTTATGATTCGATATTTGTCTGTCACTACGATACCATCCAGACCGATCCCATCGCCATTGATACTGTCTGCGGTTACGATTATACTGCGGCCGACACCTTCTGGTACGAGGGTGATGGTGTTCCCGACTTTCGGGGGGCATCACCGCCGTCCCCGCCGGAGCTGTGGGTCATAGGCACCGATGGAGACACGGTGAAAAGCAAGATTATTCCACGGATAAATGAATTCAACCAGGGCGAACTGGTAATTCGCTGGAACGGTTTTCGATCGGAAACGGAAAAAGATATATTCAGCAATGAATTGGATTTCGAGGGTTACCGGATTTATATGGCATATTCGCCCAATGCGCAGGAGTTCACGTTGATTACATCGTTTGATATCGAAGATTATAACAGGTACATTTGGAATCGCAACCGCAGCCGGTGGGAGCTTAAAGATACACCATTCACTCTCGATTCCCTGAAAGCGCTTTATGGGGACAATTTTGATCCGGCTCAGCATGATATAGATAATCCCCTGACTCGCAATGATACGGCCTTCTACTTCCTTGCCCAGGATTATAATCAATCCGACCTGACCGATCCCGCGTTGATTCATAAGATCTACCCCGATGCCCCTCCACCGCAAACGCTGGATCTGGATTCCGCCCGCATCTACTATCCGGAAGACCTGACCGATGACGGACTGTTTTTTAAATATTATGAATATGAATATATATTAGGAAATTTACTGCCATCACAGTTATATTATATCGCTGTGACGGCTTTTGATTACGGTTCTCCTTCAAGCGGATTGAAATCTCTGGAGGTCCCGCCGCAGCGAAATTATGTGGCGGAGTTCGCCCAAAATTCCGCCGGACAGGTTGCTGAAGAAGGACTTAATGTTATTGTATATCCGAATCCGTACAGGATTGACGGCAAATATAAAGAAAACGGTTATGAGGGCCGCGACTATATTGATAATGATGGAAAACTTGTCAATCAAAACGGCCTTCCGGATGATCGCACCCGTTCGATCCATTTTATCAACCTCCCGCCCAGGTGTACTATCAGAATTTTTAGTCTGGATGGCGATTTGATAAGAGAGATCGAACACGATGTCCCCGCCGATTACCCCCAGAGTTCTCATGAAAGATGGGATCTCATTACCCGCAATACGCAAATGATTGTCTCCGGCATCTATTATTTTTCGGTGGAATCCGAACGGGGCAATCAAACCGGCAAACTAGTTATAATTATGTAGTGTAATGATCAGGTAAAAATAATGACCAGAAATTCAATTTTATTGATGGCGGTAATTTGTCTGCTGGCCGCGGCGGCAGGCGCCCGCAGTTTATATGAGTCCGAGGTTCAATCACATTTATATGACATAGGCGATCCCCCGTATGCCACGGTTGCCGTCCACAATGTCGGCAAGATTGCCATGACCGTATCGAATATTGGCACCCTCGGTTCGGGGGGCTGGGATGGTGTTCTGGATCCGCTTACCGGTTTGCCGGCGCCCTCGATGAGTTATCCCCAGGGTTTTGGCGTGGACTATTTATTCGAGGCGGCTTTATGGGTCGGGGCCATTGTCGGGCGCGATACTCTCGTCTCATCGTCCAGCGGGGGCGGCTGGGGTGTCCATGAATTCTGGCCTCTGCCTTATCCCGAGGGAGACATCAAGTATCGATCCAATACCAATCCGAATTCTCCCGACTACGACAGTTCGATATCCCAGCAGGACTTTATCGCCGTCTATACCGATACGATCGATGATGTCAACATCACCGGCTACGATTACCTTACCGGACGGCTCCACCGCCCGCTCAAAATCGAGGTCACTCAAAGCAGTTATGCGTGGGGTTACGATTACGCCGAAGATTTTATTATCGTCGATTACCGGATTGGAAATATTGAACTGCGGGATCTGCATGATGTCTATATCGGGCTGTATGTTGACAATGATATCGGGCGCGAAGGCAATAGCTATTACGGATACGATGATATTTGCGGTTTCAAAGATATCCTGAAATCGCAGTATATCGCCGGGCTGTATGATACCCTGAACATAGCCTGGGCCGCCGATAATGACGGCGATCCAAATCCCTTCACGGGCTCATATACGGGTGTCTTTTCGCCTACCTCTGTCATTGCCACCAAAGTCCTTCGAACACCGACCGATCATAATGGATTCAATTTTAACTGGTGGATATCCAGCTGGAACGAAGAGGACGACTGGGGTCCCAGGAAATATCACGATGATGGAATCAGGATTTTTTATGACGGGCGGCTCGGCACACCCGGTACCGACGAAGACAAATATTATATGATGGCGGTTGACGAGTTCGACTATAATCAGGAAGAAACCTATATAGATCGCTCCACAGAGGGGTGGATGCCCCCCCCGGCCAATGCCATGCAGGTCAGTAACGGCGGAGAAATACGCTACCTTCTGTCATTTGGTCCCTATGATCTCGGCCCTGGTGAAATCCTGCCGCTTACGGTCGCTTTTGTCGGCGGTCAACTCTTTTATGATGACACCAAGATGGGAACCCAGCCGGGCAAATGGCGCGATTTCGGCGACATCCAGTTGAATACGCTGTGGGCCACCTGGGTCTATGATAATCCGGGGGTCGATACCGACGGGGATGGATACAAGGGCCGGTATTCGATTTTCTGCATGAATCCCAAGATCGCGCGGATCGATACTATTCTCAACAGTCCAACCGATACGACCTTTGACACCGTTATGAGCTGTACCTGGAGCGATACTCTTTATTACCAGGGCGACGGCATTCCCGATCTCAACGGCGCCTCCCCGCCGGCAAGACCGGTTGTCGAGACATTTCCATATATAAATGAATATAACCAGGGTGAAATCGAGGTTCGCTGGAACGGTTTCCGATCCGAAACCACGCCCGATCAGTTCAGCCAGAGGGTAGATTTTGAGGGCTATCGTGTTTATATGTCCCGGTCCGGCAGACCGAGTGATTTTACCCTGATAACATCTTATGATATGGAAAATTTCGATCGCTATGAATACAACGTGAACCTCCGGGGCTGGGAAATACGCCAGCTTCCATACAGCCTTCGGAAATTAAAAGATATGTACGGCGAAGATTTCGATCCGGAAGAATATTATGACAAGGAGCACCTTTACCCCGTATATAACACCAGTACCGGTGAATTCGACATGTACTTCTTTACCCGGCACGACTGGAATCAGTCCGATTATTATGACACCCTGGGTAT
>QNAH01000038.1 GCA_003641425.1 Candidatus Zixiibacteriota bacterium | reverse complement strand
GATTTATCTGGATAGCGCGGCAACGACACAGAAGCCAAAGATCGTCCTCGATGCACTGGACGCATACTATACGCGGAGCAATGCCAATGTGCATCGGGGACTGCATACTCTTGCCGAAGAAGCGACCTCGGCTTTCGAGATAACCCGTGACAGGGTGGCCGCTTTCATCGGCGGCGTGAAGCGCGAGGAGATCATTTACACCCGTAATGCCACCGAATCCATAAACATGGTCGCCGAATCATGGGGAAAAGCCAATATTAACAAGGGCGATCGAATCGTCATAACTCAGATGGAGCATCATGCCAATCTGGTCCCGTGGATTATGCTCGCCCGGAATACAGGCGCCGACCTTCAGTACATCCCGATCGACGCCGAAGGGTATCTCGATTTAAGTAACATTCGCGAAATTATAAATGCAAAGACTAAAATTGTTGCCCTGACTCACATGTCGAATGTGCTGGGAACGATCAACCCGGTCGAGGAAATAATTGCCCTGGCCCACGAGCGGGGCGCGGTGGTGCTTGTCGATGGCGCCCAGAGTGTGCCCCATCTGCCGGTCGATGTCAGGGCGATGGATGCCGATTTTCTCGCCTTTTCCGCGCACAAAATGCTTGGTCCGACCGGACTCGGCATCCTGTATGGAAAAGAAGAATTGCTTAATAAAATGGAACCGGTAACATTCGGCGGAGAAATGATCAGCCTGGTGCAATTCGATAAAGTAACCTGGGCCGATCTTCCCTGGAAATTCGAGGCCGGGACACCTAATATAGCCGCCGCCGCGGCCTTCTCCCCCGCTCTGGAATATCTCGATCGAATCGGGATGAACGCCGTTCGCGAGCATGAAAAAGAATTGACAGCCTATGCCCTTGACCGGTTATCAGAAATCGAGTCGTTGAAAATTTTTGGGCCCCGCGATATAGAGCATCGCGGCGGAGCGGTATCCTTTGTCGATCGCGATATTCACCCGCATGACCTCGCACAGTTTCTCGATTCACTGGGTATCGCCGTCAGAGCCGGGCATCATTGCGCTCAGCCGCTGGCGCGCCTTCTCGGGGTCAGTTCGACCGCCCGGGCCAGCTTTTATATTTACAACACCAAAGACGACGTCGATCAGCTTGCCGCCGCTTTGAAAGAATCACGGAGGTATTTCAAATATGAGTGATCAGCTTGCCGATCTATATCGTGATATTATTATGGAGCACTATCGTTTCCCACGCGGACAAAATCATGTCGATAACCCGGATATAGCCAATCAGGGGCAAAATCCGGTCTGCGGCGATGAAATCGAAATCAAACTCAAAATGGCCGGCGATAAAGTCGAAAATATTTCAGTTAACTGCGTCGGCTGTGCCATCTCGGTTGCATCGGGCTCGATGCTGGCGGAAATTATCGAGGGCAAAACCCTGCTGGAAATAAAGGAAATAGCAGACATCGTCAAGAAGATCCTCAAAGGTGAAGACCTGGGAAATGATGTCGACCTGGGCGATCTCGAGGCTCTTCGCGGTGTGAAAAAATTCCCCGTCAGGATCAAATGCGCCCTTCTGTCGTGGACGACCCTGGTCGATGCCATCGAATCGAAGCAGAGAGACCGGGCCGTTAACGCCTCGACCACGGAGTGAACGATGGAACTCAGCAAAGAATTTATTCTGGAACATATCGCACCGATCGAGGATCCGGAGATTCATATCGGTCTGGTTGATCTTGGCCTGATTTATGATGTTGATATAACAGAAGATAAAACCGTCAAAGTCACCATGACCCTTACCTCACCCATGTGCCCGATCGGGCCGGAACTGGTCAGCCGGATAAAAGAGAAAATCCAGGAACTCGACGGGGCAGGTGAAGTGACCGTCGATGTTGTCTGGGATCCGCCCTGGGATCCTTATGAAATGGCCTCCGATGAGGCTAAAGACGAACTGGGCCTCTGGTGAATTTCCAAAAAAATAGACAGGTCGTGAAATTGAGTTGCCCCCTCATCTTATTTATAATTGACGACCTGCCCATTTTTGACGTTAATTTTTAATTTAGCCTACAATATTCCTTCCGCCATCCACCACCAGGAACTGCCCGCAAATCATGGAAGCATCGTTTGAAGCCAGAAAAGCGACGACATTGGCTATATCCTCCGGTTCGACTATACGCCCGGCCGGTGTATGAAACCTGGCATGTTCGATGACATCATGAGCCCCCGGAATCGAACGGGCTGATTTGGTATCAGCCAGCCCGGCCAGGACACCATTGACAACAGGTTTAGACTCCAAATGGGGCGTAAATACCGCAAAATCCTGTCAAAGCCGTCAAAACAGGAATTAATCCAAACAGACCCCGCCAGCTTGTATTTATTAATCCAATCGCAATAATGGCTATTCCAATTAAAAATCTGATCATTCTATCTGCCTGCCTGAATTTTTTCTCATATCCCGACTATCTCTCCTGATTCTTGATAGACTGAAAAGATGTTATGAGTTTATGGACACATCAAATCCATGATTCGGAACTTTTTGTAAAACAGCCATACTCGGGGTATGTTCCCGATCGGAGAAAATATTTTGAACAAAAATCCGAAAAAACCGATTCAGCCCAGGGCGACATCAAGGGTCATCATGACTGCAAATCCGATAATCGCTCCCCATGTGGCGGCATGCGAATTTCCGCCGATATGTGATTCCGGCACAAGCTCTTCGACAACAACGAATATCATCGCACCGGCGGCAAAAGCAAGAGCGTACGGCAGAATCGGCTGGGCGATAATTACCAGGCCGGCTCCCAGAACACCGGCGATTGGCTCGACCGTCCCGGAAAGCTGGCCGTACCAGAAGCTTTTCAGACGAGAGATCTTCTCTCGACGGAGTGGCATCGAAACCGCCGTCCCCTCGGGAATATTCTGTATCCCGATACCAATCGCGAGCGCCACCGCACCTGCTATAGTAGCCGATTCGAATCCCGCGGCGACTGCTCCAAAAGCGACGCCAACCGCGAGACCCTCGGGAAAATTATGAAGTGTAATGGCAACAATCAAAAGGGTGGTTCGGCGCCAGCTCGACTTTACACCTTCGAGCTCTTCCTGCCCGGCCGACTCTTTATCGATACCGACATGTAAATGCGGTAACAGCCTGTCGACCAGGCGAAGCAAAGCAGCCCCCATCAAAAAACCGGTCACAGCCGGAACCCAGGCGGGGATAGACTTACCTTCGGACATCTCGATGGCAGGGGCCAGAAGAGACCAGAAGCTGGCGGCTATCATGACACCGGCCGCAAAACCAAGCATCCAGTCAAGCGTCTTGCGATTCAGTTCTCGGGCCATAAATACACCCGCCGCTCCCAAAGCGGTCATAAACCACGTAAAAAGTGTCGCGAAAAGAGCCTGCATAACCGGATGCAGTTCCAGAAACCAGTCAACTATACCCATGGTGATATTCTCACCCTTTATTTTTAATTATACCCGGAGTTGCAATTCATAATAATACGTATAAAAATGGTTGGCAATTATAAAAATCAATCGGAAATTTCCCGGCCGCGTTAAATAAAATAAATCACGCAAACATGCAATAAATATGGCCGGAACCGCTTGACCGCTTGCGCTGTTTCAATATATATTAACGGGCATATAGGATTACCAACCATTCGATTTAGGCGTCATCATGTGTAGCCGGGGATTTCAAAAACTCTTTAAAATAGAACTGGGACGGACAAAATACAAGAAGGCCTGGGATATTCAAAAAAAACTTGTCAGGCTTCGTGTCCAGGAAAAAATACCGGATTGCCTGATTATCACCGAGCATCATCCCGTGATAACCATGGGCCGGGGAACCAAAAAAAAGAATCTTCTGGTTCCCTGCAGTCAATTAAGAAAAAGCGGAATCGATCTGCACGAAGTAGAACGCGGCGGCGATATAACATTTCACGGTCCCGGTCAGACAGTACTTTATCCGATTATCGACCTGCACAGCCGGGGTCAGGATACGCATCAGTATCTGCGCGACCTCGAATATTTTGTCATCATGTCATTACAGCAGATCGGGCTTGAGTCCGGAACCAAGAAGGGAATGACCGGGATCTGGGTCAATAACCATAAAATCGGCGCCATTGGCGTGGCTGTCTCCCGATGGGTGACATATCACGGGCTGGCGTTGAATGTCAATACCGAGCTTGATTATTTCAATCTGATCAATCCCTGTGGTATCACCGATTACCCGGTAGGCACCATCTCCGGAATTCTCGGGGTCGATATCGAAATGGATTACCTCAACAATCTGCTGGTCGAGAATTTCGCCGATCTGTTTTACTACGAGGTCGAACCGGTTGACGATGCCATCGAGTTGATCGACGAGCATATCCCGCCCGAGAGAAACATAGAACTCTGAAGGAGCAGACATGCATATCACCGAACCCGCGATCAATAGCTATATCAAAAATCTGATGCCGGAGCCGGATGAGGTTCTTCGCGAGATGGATGACTATGCCCGTGAAAACAATTTCCCGATAATCGGCCCGATGTGCGGGACATTCCTGAGACAGATCACCATGGCAATAAAGGCCAAATCTGTTTTCGAAATGGGCTCGGGTTACGGTTATTCTGCCTACTGGTTTGCCGGAGGTATGCCCGAAGATGGCAAAATTATCTGTACCGAAGGTTCGGAGGATAACATAAGGCTGGCCATGCAATATCTCAAGCGCGGCGGCTATGATAACATGGTCGATTTTCATGTCGGCTACGCGCAGGATATCATAAAAAAGTACGACGGCCCCTTCGATATCATTTTCAATGATGTCGATAAGGAGCAGTATCCCGAGGTCTTCGAACTGGCGATCCCGAAAATCCGCAAGGGCGGGCTGTTCATCACCGACAATGTTCTCTGGAGCGGAAGGGTGCTGGATGAAAATCCGACCGAATCAACCCGCGGCATTCTTGAGTTCAACAAAATGCTGTTTAGTTCAAAAGATCTGCTGTCGATGATTATTCCCATCCGCGACGGATTCGCGATGGCGGTGAAGCTCTAAAAATATTGTATCATTGATCTCGACTATTCAGCATAATCCCGGCGGCCATGCGGCCCGATTTTGATCCCTCGGCACGGTAGGAATAAAATATCTCCTGATTACACATGGTACATTGATCCGACATTTCTACATTGTTTTCCGACAGTCCAGCTTCGAGCAACTGCCGCCGGTTAGCCTGCCAGAGATCAAAATAACCGTGTCCCTTATTATCAGCATTCTTGATCAGCTCGTCTGCGTATTCGAAATTTTCCCTTACATCGTTGATCACTTCCGGGCCGACCTCGTAACAGCAGGGGCCAATCGACGGCCCGATATCGGCTATTATATCAGTCGGGGAACAACCGAACTTTTTTTCGAGTGTACGAACCACCTTGCCTGCGATTCCCTTTACCGTTCCCCTCCACCCGGCATGCGCAATACCGATGATAATTTTCTCAGGATCATAAAACAAAACCGGCGCACAATCGGCCACCACGACAGTAATGCAGACATCAGGCATATCGGTTATCATGGCATCAGCCGACACCCTGGGTATTTTGCGGTATGAAATATCTTCAGCTATCGACTTGCGAGTGATTATCCTGACATTATCACCATGCACCTGCCAGCTGGTCACCATGCATTCCATACTGAAACCCAGCGCCGAGGCCAGACGGCGGCGGTTTTCCATGACCCTGATCGGATTGTCACCGGAACTCAAACCAAGATTCATCGATTCGAACGGCGGGCCGCTGTTGCCGCCGCTTCTGGTAGTGACAAAGTGGGTGATATTTTCGTGGGACAGAAGATTCTCGCCCTGCCAGACACGCACCGATTTACCATAGTCACAAAACATATAACTATATACAGAAAAATCTTACGATTCGACAATACTTATTTACGCCGGCGGCAGAATATACGGCGGAGATAGTATATCGACTCAGAAACCGACAGCCACCTGCATCAAACCGACATCGGAATCTTCCGAGTTGGCCTGGTATTCGAACCGCAGCCAGCAATCATCCGCCAGCGGCAATCCGCCGCCGAAACTCAGGCGGTAATTATCGTCGTCATCGGATTCATCGTATGAAAAGACGCCAATTCGGGCAATACCATAAAGCCTTCCGAAATCGTATTTGCCCTGCGCATAGAAGCCGATATTGGTGATATCGTCACCGCCGAGAGCTTCAATCGTATGGGCTATCAGTTCCGCCTTGCCGGTGAAATCACCGGCGCCGAAGCCGGCATCGGCCCCCAACAACAGCATATCAATGTCGGAATCTTCGACCGACAGCAGGGCCAGCGACCCGCCGATTTCAAGTCGTTCCGAGGGAACGACGCCGAATCGCCCGCCGAATGCGGATGAGGATGTGAGAACCTGGTCGGCCTCATATTCGAAGCCGTTGACGACATACATGGCGACATTGAAATTCTCCGTCACGAGATAACCGTGGGCACCGATATCGTTCCATCCGTTATGGGTAAGTTCGACCGCCTGCGGGACCGAAATAAGCTGACGATCGATCGAGGGGTACACCCTCCAGTCGATTCCAAAAGGCACATCGAACCGGCCGACCATGACACCTGAATGTCTGACCCGGTCCGATCTGTGATAATGCCAGTCCCCATCTCCGAAAAGATGGAAATCAATAATAAAGGCGCCGATCTCGAATGATTCCTCGCCGTCATAGGCAACCGCGGCCTCGACCTGGATATGCGGTTTTATCCGGGCCGCAACATCCAGCTCAAACTGGCCGATTTGAAATTCGAAATCATCGCTCTGGTTTTCGCCGATGTTCAAATAAACATCACCAAAACCGGAAATTTCGGGCGTTATCGGTTTAT
Organism: Candidatus Zixiibacteriota bacterium; assembly: GCA_003641425.1. GTDB lineage: Bacteria > Zixibacteria > MSB-5A5 > GN15 > PGXB01 > PGXB01. The sequence continues at coordinate 5,406 of QNAH01000038.1, read as the reverse complement.
CCTGAGCCGAAGCATCGACATTAAAAATGAAAATAATCAAGATCGCAAAAATGAAGACATTACCGACAAAAGCATTCCTTTGCATGTTCATAATATATTCACCAGATTTATTTTGGGATTACATTAAAGAAGCGCCGCCGAAAACGGCGGCGCCGGTTATTACTAATTCATAATGTGAATGGCCCCCTTATTGACATTTAATGCGGCCTCCATAAGAGCCTCCGACAGCGTCGGATGTATGGCCATCATGTGGCCGAGATCCTCGGCGGTTCCATCACATTCCATTACCGCCGTCGCGGCATATATAATATCGCCGGAATGCGGACCGAAAATATGCACACCAAGAATGTTATCCGTTTCCTCATCGGAGATAACCTTGGCAAAACCTTCGGTTGCCAGGGTGGCAATACCTTTGCCAACCGCTCGGTACGGGAACTTGCCCACCTTCACCTTGCGCCCGGCATCGACCGCTTCTTTTTCCGTCATCCCGATCCCGGCAATTTCCGGATCAGTGAAAACGGCGTATGGTACCGCCTTCCAGTCGGCGCCCATTGATGCCCCGGCGATGGCCTCGACCGCCGCAATACCTTCATGCGACGCCTTGTGCGCCAGCAATATGCCGCCCGCGACATCACCAATGGCAAATATATGGCCGATATTCGAGCGCATATGTTTGTCCACCTGTACAAAGCCCTTGGCATCGAGCTGAAAACCCGCCTTCTCAAGGTTGAGATCACGCGTATTCGGTTTCATGCCGGCCGCGACCAGAACCTTGTCGAAGGAAATGTTTTTATTTCCGTCCTTTGTTTCGATGACGACATTGATCTGCTTGCCGCTCTTCTTGGATGAGAGCACTTTCGACGAAAGCATTATATCCATGCCCTGTCTTTTCAGGGCCTTCTCCGATGCCGCACAGATATCATGATCGAGCGACGGCAGGACGGTATCGAGGATCTCGACGATAGTGACTTTCGACCCCAGAGTATTGTAAATCGTCGCCATCTCGACACCGATCGGTCCGGCTCCAACCACCAGCATCGTCTCTGGTACATCCGGCAGACCGACTGCCTCCCTGGCGCCGATTATGGATTTACCGTCGGCCCTGAGCATCGGCAGATCGATCGGGGTTGTACCGGTGGCGATGATAAAATTCTCCGCCTTGATTTTTATTTTGGAATCGCCCTTCACCACCTGGATTTCTTTATCGGAAATAAACGACGCTTCCCCGTCAAATTTTTTGACCTTGGCCTTGTCCAGAAGAAGCCCGACACCGCCGGTGAGACGTTTGACCGTATCGTCTTTATGCTTGCGAAGCTTATCCAGATCGATATCGACCTTCTCGGCGGTCAAACCGATACGCTTGGCCGCTTCGATGGTCCGTTTAAGTTCGGTGACATATAATAGTGTTTTCGAGGGAATACATCCCCAGTTCAAACAAACACCGCCATAGTATTCCTTTTCGACAATGGCGGTTTTGATACCCAGTTGAGACGCTCGTATCGCCGCCACATAGCCTCCCGGCCCGGCGCCGATAACAACCAATTTATATTTTTCAGCCATGTTTATACCTCAAATGATTAAATGACACCAATCAGCCAGCCTTGCGGATTCTCGAGATACTCGATCATCCGGCGCAGGAACTGGACGGCATAACCGCCGTCGATGACCCTGTGATCGAATGACATGCCAAAATTAAGTATCGGCCTGATGACTATCTCGCCGTCGCGCACAACCGGTTTGTCGACAATCTTGTGGACGCCCAGGATAGCTACCTGAGGTTTAGCAATTATTGGGGTCGAGCCCAGCGCACCCATACCGCCGGCATTGGTAATCGAAAAGGTTCCGCCGGTGATCTCATCCATCGACAGGATATCCTTTGCGGCCTTGTCGGCAAGGTCACGCATATCTCTCGCAATCTGCAACAGTGATTTTTGTTCGCAATGTTTAATCACCGGAACAATAAGCGAATTTTCTCTCGCCACCGCCATACCAATATTGAAATATTTTTTGACCCGCAGTGTATCTTCCTCCAGAGTCGAGTTGATCCACGGAAAATCCTTGGCCGCAAATATTATCGCCTTGGCGATAAAAGGCAGATATGTTATCCGTACCCCGTGCATCTTTTCGATCTGGTCAACATTCTGCCGGCGCCAGTCTCGAAGTTCCGACATGTCGCATTCATCAAATGTCGTCACATGCGGTATCGTGAAGGCCGACTTAACCATGTGCTCGGAAATCACTTTGCGGACACCCGTGATCGGGATGACCTCCTCGTCTTCCTGCTGGGGCCAGACAAAATCCGGCTTCACTTTATCGGCCGAATGCCTCATGTTGATATAATTGACGACATCATCTTTGGAGACCCGGCCGCCCTTGCCGGTTCCCTTGATCATTCGCAGATCGATAAAATGCTCCCGGGCCAGACGACGGACCACCGGCGATGATTTCACCGCCTTGATCCCGCCCTCGATAGCTTCCTTGTCGGCATGAATGCCGATTTTCTCGTGATGCTCCACCGTTCCAATAAATTCCGGGGGAGGTTCTTTGACTTCCTGTTCCTGCGGGATTCTTTCCTCACCAGATTCCGGCTTGGTCTCGAAGGTCCTGGCCTGAGTGACTTCGCCCTCGACTTCCATTATGGCGATTTCCTGACCGATTTGCACGACCGTATCGATCGGAACCAGACGTTTGGTCATGACACCGTCATGCGGCGACGGTATCTCGACATTGATCTTATCGGTCATAATCTCGACAATCGGATCATCCACCTTGATCTGGTCTCCCTCGCTCTTGAGCCACTTGACAATCGTTCCTTCGACAACTGATTCTCCCAGCGGCGGGACAACTACTTTATATTCCATCTTGCCTCCCTTAATATTCCATGACTTTTTTGACAACCCGGGCTATTTTCTCGGCATTGGGCAGAAAAAAATGCTCCATCGGCGGTGCAAACGGTATCGCCGGAACATCCAGCCCGCAGACACGGCTGACCGGGGCATCCAGATAATCGAACATCTCTTCGGTAATGGATGCCGACACTTCACCCATGACACCGCCCGTTTTCGAGCTTTCCTGTACCAGGACCACTTTTGATGTTTTCTTGACCGATTCGTAAATCGTCTCCCGATCCCATGGACTTATTGTCCGCATATCGATTACCTCGGCCGAGACACCCTCCTTTTCCAGCGCCTGCGCCGCTTCTATCGAACGGTGATACATAAAACCATAGGATACTATGGTAATATCATCTCCTTCTTTTCTGACGGCCGCCTTTCCGATCGGTACCGTGAAATCATCTTCGGGAAGTTCTTCCTTGACCCAGCGATAGAGCCGTTTATGCTCGAAGTAAATCACCGGATCCTCTCCACGGATGGCCGATTTAAGCAGGCCCTTGGCGTCATAAGGTGTCGCCGGCATGACCACCTGCAACCCGGGTTGCGAGAAAAACCACTGTTCATTTATCTGGGAATGGTACAACCCGCCGCCGACATCGCCGCCGCAACAAACCCGGATGGTCATCGGGCAAGTCCACTGCCCGCCGGTTCGGTAGCGCAATTTAGCGGCCTGCTGAATAATCTGATCCATCGACGGTGTGATGAAATCGGCGAACTGGATCTCAGGAATCGGCCGTAAACCGACCATCGCCGCGCCGACCGAGCCGCCGGCGATATATACTTCGGATATCGGTGAGTCGATGACCCGCTCCGGGCCGAATCGATCCAGCAACCCTTTGGTCGCCTTGAAAACACCGCCGTATAACCCGATATCCTGGCCTATCAGAAAAACGCGATCATCACGCTCCATCTCTTCAAAAAGCGTCTGAGTGATGGCCTCGATTAATGTCGTCTTTTTCATTTTATCTCCTGGAATCTTTCTGTCATTCTGCGGATATCAATAGTCATCGCGTCTTACCGGGAAATTTTCCGAGTAGACATCATTATAAGCTTCTTCCGGTTCGGCATACTTCTCTTTTTCACAGGCCGCAACGGCTTCATCTATCTCCTGGTTAATCTGCTCGACCATGGCCTCGCGCTTTTTACTCGTATGGATCCCCAGGTCAAGCAGAAGATTTTCGGCCCGGGCAATCGGATCGCCTTTTTTCCACTCGATAATCTCCTCTTCGCGGCGGTAGTCCGCCGGATCTATTTCCGAATGACCATACCAGCGGTATGTCTTGCACTCTATCAGGGTCGGCCCCTCCCCGTTGCGTGCTCTTTCTATTGCCTTAGCCGCGGTTTTATGCACCAGGACGACGTCGTTACCATCAATCGTTATCCCCGGGAAACCGTAAGCTTTAGCACGATCGGAGAAATCTTTGATACCTGCCTGACGATGGGCCGGTACCGATTCGGCCCAAAGATTATTCTGGCAAACATAGATAATCGGCAGTTTGTGGATCCCCGCATAATTTACAGCCTCATGCCAGCCGCCGCGGGCGGTTGCACCCTCGCCGAAAAAGGCAATGACAACATTATCCTTCTTCTGGATCTGGAATCCCATGGCACAGCCGGTGCCGGTTACTGTCTGCCCGGCAAGAGTCGATGAGGGGCTGATAAATCCCTTTTCCCGCCAGCCGTAGTGGCAGGGATGCGTCTTCCCCTTGTCGGGGGAATTTATCCGTGCGTATATCTGTGCCACGATATGAACCAGCGGTATCCCTTTTGTGACCGCCGCCCCGATCTCACGGTGCGAGGGAGCGATTATATCTTCATCGCGCAGGCCGTAGGTCGGTCCGACCGTGGTGGCTTCCTGGCCGACCGCAGAAAAATAGGTTCCTGCGAACCGTCCCTGACGGAATAACTTCCGAAACCGCTCATCCAGCATCCTTGTCTTGAGCAGATTGGTGTACAGGCCGAGAAGAGTCTCTTTGGATAAACCGATCTGCTTCAAGGATGGTTTGGCGGCTATCTTTGTGGCAGGCATTAACCCTCCTTAAATCTTAATATATAATAATTATTGATTTCTTTAAATAGACTGAATGACAAGATGAAACCGTCCCAGTATTTAATCTCAACAGCTTTCCCCATTCAACTGGTGTTCACTCCGGAGGTATTTATATATACGCCAAAATATCATAAACCGATGGTATTCCCGATATTATCTTTATACTAAAGACGTGAAAATCTAATTTTAAAATTCCTCATTTCGATGTATAATCGGCCGGCTCTTTAATCAGGAAATACAAAAATCATTTAAACATTTATTATATAAGATTACCCGGTCCAAGTCAATCAGTGTTATTCTCTTTACCGGAACCATCCCGCCGGTGATGCAGGTCCTGCACCTGTGGGCGGCAAGCCTGACAACCCGTCTTTACCTCGTATTCTATATAATCGTAAAAAAGGAACAGGAAAACTAAATGGAAGAAAAAAGGCCTGCCAAAGCTTTTAGTATTAATAATCTTTG
>QNAH01000037.1 GCA_003641425.1 Candidatus Zixiibacteriota bacterium | reverse complement strand
TTGTATCGATCTGATCGGGAAGCAGGAACGGTGTCGATGATCCACCCGGAATGATGGCCTTGAGTTTTCGACCGTCGGGAACACCTCCGCCAAGTTCATTGACCAGATACGACAGCGGGGTGCCCAGCTCGACTTCATAATTTCCGGGCCGCTTGACATGCCACGTCTGCGTGCAAATTTTTGTTCCGGGGGATTTTTCGGTGCCCATCGATTTGTACCAATCGGCGCCGTTATTTATGACATGCGGAACGCATGACAGCGTTTCGACATTATTAACGATAGTCGGGCAGGCATAAAGTCCCTCTATGGCCGGGAATGGCGGACGGATCCGGGACATTCCGCGTTCGCCCTCGAGCGAATTCAGAAGCGCCGTTTCCTCGCCGCAAATATACGCGCCGCCGCCGGTATGCACGACAATGTCGAGATCATAGCCGGTTCCAAATATGTTTTTTCCCAGGTAGCCTTTCTCATAAGCTTCTTCGATAGCTTTTTCCATGGTGCGGTAGGGATTGACAAATTCGCCGCGCACATATATAAAGGCAAGATGACTGCCGATGGCGTAGGCCGCGATACACATACCTTCGACTATCAGATGAGGATCCTGCTCCATCAGAACCCGGTCCTTGCAGGTTCCCGGTTCCGATTCGTCGGCATTGCAAACGAGATATTTGGGTTTGGGGCTGTCTTTCGGAATAAATCCCCACTTGACACCGGCCGGGAACCCGGCTCCGCCGCGACCCCGGACACCTGAATTTTTCACTTCGGCGATGACATCCTCAGGCTTCATTTCCTTCAACGCTTTTTTCCAGGCCTTGTAGGCGCCTTTTGAGACGGCCACATCGATCCTGATCTGCTCGGGATCATCTATATTTTTGAATAACAGTTTCTTTTCCATATCAGGCCCGGCTTCTGAGTTCCTCCAGAATTTTATCAACTTTTTCTCTGGTAAGGAATTCATAGTACTTGTCGTTTATCTGCATCATCGGGGCTGAGGCGCAACTGCCCAGACATTCCACCGAAATCAGGGTAAACAGCCCGTCAGATGTTGTCTCGCCTTTTTTGATTCCCAGTTTTTCTTCAAGATATGATATCAGGCTGTCGGCTCCCAGCAAGGCGCAGCTTATATTGTGACAGACCTGAATCAGATATTTTCCGACCGGTTTCTTGGGAAACATCGTATAAAATGTCGATGCTTCGGCGATTTCAAGAGCGGGAATATCTATAATCTTCGAAATCTCTTCATATATTTCGTCACTGAGATGTCCGACCTGGAAATAGGCAACAGTCAGAGCCGGAAGGACGGCTGATTTCCGGCGTGGATACCGGGCCATTTTTTCCTTGATCTTCTTTATCGATTCATCGGTAAGAATCATCGATCTACCTCACCAAGTACAATATCAATTGAACCGATGCAGGCAATTACATCCGCCACCAGACCGCCCTCGATCAATTTCGGCAAAGCCGATAGATTTACAAAAGACGGGGGCCGGACGCGCATGCGATGCGGCTTATTGGTACCGTCCGAAGAAATATAAAATCCCAGTTCACCCTTGGGCGCTTCGATCGCCTGATAAACACCGCCAACCGGTGGTTTAAAGCCCTCTGTAATAATTTTGAAATGGAAAATCAGCGATTCCATCTTGGAAAGAACATCTTCCTTGGGCGGCAGGACAACCCCCGGGACATGGGCTCGATACGGTCCCTCAGGCATGCCATCAAGAGCCTGTTTGGCAATTCGCAACGATTGCCGCATTTCTTCCAGACGAACAAGATATCTATCATAGACATCGCCGTTTTTCCCCAGCGGCACCTCGAAATCGAATTTCTCATAACTGCTGTAAGGTGTCGCTTTACGGACGTCATAATTGACCCCGGAACCTCTCAGACAGGGTCCGGTAAAGCCGTAGTTGATGGCATCTTCGGCCGATATATATCCTACACCGATAGTCCGTTTCCGGAATATCTTGTTGTCATTAAGAAGCCGGACATAATCTCTCATTCCCTCGGGGATACGTTTCAAAATTCTATTCACTTTTTGATCGAAATCTTTGGGCAGATCGTAAGCCAGGCCGCCAATACGGAAATAAGTTGTCATCATCCGCTGTCCGGCGCATGCTTCATACAGATCGATTATATATTCGCGTTCACGAAAAGCGTAGAGAAGCATCGACATCGCGCCAATATCGATGGCGTGGGTTCCGATCCAGACCAGATGTGACATAATCCGTGTCAATTCGGTCAGCAATACGCGGGCGAATTTTACTTTTTCGGGAACTTCGATTCCAATAAGTTTTTCAACGGCCAGGCAATAACCAAGATTATTGGACATCGGCGCCAGATAATCCATACGGTCGGTCACCGGAATGGCCTTGTAATACAGCTTTGACTCGGCCGTTTTCTCGATACCAGTGTGCAGGTAACCGATGTGAGGTGTGGCTTTGACAACCGTCTCGCCGTCCAGTTCCAGTTCGACACGAAGAACACCGTGGGTTGCCGGATGTTGCGGTCCCATGTTTATATTCATGGTTTTTCTCTGGGCATCGCCGCTCATAAGATCACCTCGGGAGGTTCTTCCTTGTTATGCGAAAACTGCGGTATCTCATAGGTCAGCGGAAAATCTTTTCGGAGCGGGTGACCTTCGAGATCATCCGGGGTCAGAATTTTCACCAGATTAGGATGTCCGGTAAATTCAATACCCATCAGGTCCCAGACTTCCCTTTCCAGCCAGTCAGCGGTGCGCCAGAGCGGCGTCAGGGAATCGACCACAGGGTTATCGCCCGGTAAGGGGACCTTGATAAGGAAGCGATACTTATGTTTGAGAGAAAAGAGAACGTAGATGACTTCAAAGCGGCCATTAGATTCCTCGGGTCGGCCAAGCCAGTCAATCGATGTAATCTCGGACAGGAATTTGAACTCAAATTCCGAGTTATTGAGCAATGCCCGGCAGATATCGAAGAGATATTCTCTTTTTATATAAAAAGACTGCTGATCCCTGAAATTGTCTTTACGAATCAGAGCCTCTTTGTAATTTGTCTCAAAAAAATCTCTAAGTTTCTCTTCCATCTATTGCAACCAGAATATTTCGAATCAATTCGTGTAAACTGTCATTTTCCTTCCGCCTTCTTACGAAGCGAATCCTTCTCGACCTTTTCATACAGCTTCAAGATTCCATTTATAAGCTGTTCCGGACGAGGCGGACAGCCGGGCACATAAACGTCAACAGGAATTATCCGATCGACGCCCTGTACGATGGCATAGTTATTGAAAACACCGCCGCATGAGGCACAGGCGCCCATGGAGATTACCCACTTCGGATTAGGCATCTGCTCATAAAGACGCTTGATAATTGGGGCCATCTTGCGCGATACCCGCCCTGCCACAATCATCAGATCGGCCTGGCGGGGCGACGGACGCATAACTTCCATTCCAAATCGGGCCAGATCGTATTTGGGCCCAAAGGTTGACATCATTTCGATGGCGCAACATGCCAGTCCAAATCCAAAGGGCCACATTGAGCGCTTCCGTCCCCAGTTTACCATTTTATCTAATGTTGTCAGGATAATCGAATCCGGTATTTTTTCTTCTATTCCCACTTCAATGCTCCCTTACCAAGTATATAGAAGTATCCAATTAAGAGAATTACGATGAATACCAGGATTTCGACAAATCCAAACATCCCCAATTTTTGATAGATAACTGCCCAGGGGTAGAGAAAGACAACTTCGATATCGAATAGAATAAAAAGGACGGCGATTAAATAGAATTTTACCGGGAATCTGCCCCTAGTGTCGCCTTTCGGTTTAATACCGCTTTCATAAGGTTCATATTTAGCCCCTTCCGAAGTCCGGCGGCCGAATACTATTGACGCCCCGGCCATGGCGACAGCTATAAATGCCGCAACTCCGACTAAGAACAGAATTGGAAACAAGGTCTCAAACATTTTTCCCCGGCTCATAAGCTCCAATTAAATGCCAATTATAGATATAATATGCACCTAAGTCAATAAATATTTGTGAAAATTTTAACAAAGCCCTAAAAATGCAGACATTTACTTTTTTTGAAATGAAAGACTTCTCCAGGCTCACACGATCCACATAAGTGGTTGCCGAACATAAAACTTATTACAAGACTATAAACCGATTCTAATGTGATTGGAAAATATCCAGCCCCTGTTTTTTTTATATACTTCAGTTCGATATAAGCCGTTTTCTTTTAGTTTACACTCCAATCTGTCACCATTCATTTCACTTATGCATTTACCGTTTCTAATTAAAATAATTCTCGCTTTATCGGGAGTTTTGATGATGATTTCGGCTTTATTGTAATCGGTCAGACTCCCCCCGGCCGTAACCAGCCGGGAATCATTCCGGGCCGCAAATTCGAATCCGGAAGCATCACCCCAGCGATAATTCGAAATAAACAGCCGGCAATCCCGGATGCCATCATAAACCTGCTTTCTGGCAATATCGAGATCAGAAGATAATTCTTCTCGAAGCAGTAGATGCGTGCGCAGGGATTGAAACTGGACTTTATATGGAAAAATAATAATTTGGAACGGCCCAAGTTTTAGCGGATAGGCATGGACATCGATTCCCGCAATACCGGATATTTTCTTTTTCAGATTCAGATCATCCCAGATTTGCAAGATCCGATCGGTCGGCGACCGCATCGACTTGCGCGGAGAAAACAGCATCTTGATCTTGTTATATGGTTTCAGTTTTTCCATCCATTCCGACATTTGATTCCAGATTTCGATGCCATCGAATCCTTCGGCATCCCAGGCAAGCCATGGATACGAGGGGTATTTCCCCACGCGTGATCTGATTTCATCCGGGTGGGCAATAATTCCCAGGGCTCCTTGTCGGGCGCCTTCGGCAACATATTCCTGAGGTGTCATATCCGCCGGCAGGACATCACTCGATTCGAACAGTAGATAGTGATTGCAGTCCTCGGGATCGTTGTGTTCGTATCCAATCAGGACCAGCGTGTTTTTGTAGTATCCCTCTTTGCCTGCGAAGCGATAGTCGAGATTCATGTGATCGGCGACAAGAATAAAGTCCAAATCTACGGCGGAAGCAATTTCAGCGACTTCTTCCAGATTTTTGGTTCCGTCTGAGGCAGTTGTATGGATATGTATACAACCCTGATATTCGTAATATCGGTCGGTTTTTTTCATATATCAAGTCCTGTTCTCACTGCCGGACGGGATCTTGCGAAATATAAACAGCCCGGCGGCCATCATTATAATCAGCGAGATTACTGCAAGTTTATACGGCATTTGGGAAGCTCGGGGTGCATCCAGATTGAGCATTGAGGCCAGCCCGTTCCCCAAGGGGCGATTGGGATTGAAAAGAAAGACTATAATCCCCCACAAAACCGGTCCTACAACGGCGGCGGCTCTCCCGGAAAGAGAATACAGGCCGAAAAAGCGGCCGAGTTCATCCTTGGGGACCATTTCAGCCAGAAGCGGACGGGAGACGGTCCAAATTCCCCCGAGTAGAATACCGATTATCGAGCCAATGATATATATAAAAAAGATATTTGAAACGACAATAAACAGCAAAAGGACGACAATCCAGCCCCATACAATGTATATCATCAATTTTTTGAGAGCGACTATCTGTGAAATATTACCTATCACAAAGGATCCCAGCATCGCGGAAACGGTTGAGACAATCAGAAATATTGTCAGGTCGGCGTCGGAGAATCCAAGGACCAGGGACGAGAAAATACCCATATTCAGGATGACCGTGGCGATGGCATCCTCGAAGAAATAATCGGCAATCAGAAAGCGCAGGACCCCGGGATATTTTTTGGTCTCCCTTATCCCCTCCCAGACCTCACGATAGGCGCGTTTGAATTTGATACGCTCCGGTTTGATGCGAGCTTTTTTTTCATCGACCCATAAAAACAGCGGCATGGCGAAGACAAAAAACAGAACCGCCGTAGGAAAGAAGGCTCCGGTTTTGCCGGAACCGGCAAGACCGGGTATATCCAGGCCGAAAATGCCGCCGGTAACCCAGGGCAGGACAAGGATCATGCCGACAATCGAGCCGGTATAGCCAAACGCCACGCCGAATCCTGACACCAACCGGGCCTCATTGCCCCCGGAAACGGAATACAGGAGCGAATTGTAAAATACCATCCCTCCTTCATAGAAAAAATTCGAGAAGGCAAACATGAAAATAACAGGTATAAAGAGCGGCGCCGGGATTAGCGCGACCAGGCCGATGGATATACAGCAGGTTATGGTAAACAGGAAAAGAAACAGTTTCTTTTTATGTGAATGATCTGAAAGGGCGCCGAGGGCCGGCATGATAAGTCCGACAAGAAGCATCGATCCGGAATAGGCAATGTCGTAGTAGAGCCCGTCGCGGCCAAGATCCTCAACCACCCAGCGTTTGAAGTAAAGCGACAGGATGTTCATCGAAAAGATGGTATTGGCGAAGTCATACAGCGACCAGCCGATGACATCCTTACGGAAAATATCTCCGGTTTTACTCAAAGTTCCAAAGTATCTGATATGGTTAACATGGCATCCCTGATCATGGTAAGGAATATGCCCAGTTCCAGATCAAGGTGGGAGCAGGCCGCCATCGCTTCGCGAGAAGCACCTGCGGCAAAGCGTTTTTCTTTGAAACGCCTTAGCATGAATTCCTCATCGACATTGGCCAGTTTTTTTGATGGATGCATGAGGGCACAGGCGACAATAAATCCGGTCGCAGGATCGGTGGCATAAAGCGACCAGTCGATTCGGCTTTTGCACGGGGCGTGGCCCGGATGGCAACGGATGGCGTAAATCATTTCATCAGGAAGTTCATATTCCCTGAGCCAATTTTCGGTCACGAAAGTATGTTTCTCCGGCTTTTTCAGAGTGACCGCATAATCGAGATCATGCAGTAAGCCTGTCAGACCCCAGAGATCAGCATCTTCACCGAAATGCCCGGCCAGCTTCACCATTCCGGCCTCGACTGCCAGAATATGTTTCCTCAAGTTTTTATTTTTAATCTTTGATTCCATTAAGGCCAGGGCGGTGGGTCGATCGATCATATTTTTACCTCAGCTTTGACTTGCCAGAAAGAATTATATATAATTGAACGTTAAAAGTCAAAAGCCGAAATGCAATCTAAATCTAAGAATGGATGACAACAAAGTCATGACTGATAAAAGGCAGACGGGCATTTTACGTATCGAGATTGCCGGCTTTATTATGGCGGGTCTGTATATTCTGGCCGGACTGATTCCCATCGACAGCCTGTGGGGATTTAATCATTTGAGATACCTGCCGGATTATGGCATGATCGCTATCGGTCTGCTGTTTATTATTGTCCTGATACCGCATGTATCCGAAAAAATATTTTCGGCGGTTAAAGGGATTCTTCGAATTTTCAACCGCTTTTCCCTATCCGTCAGGGTAGTCGCAATCGCCATTATGGCGGTTCTTGTTTTCTATTTACTTCGGGTTCATGTACACTCCCTCGGCGACGGTTATCAGCGGATTTATCAGGGCGAGCAGGGTTATCTATACTATCACACCGAGGTGCTTGATTTCTTTTTGCATGGTATTCTATATGCGGGATTGAACCTGATCGGGAAATTTTCGGGTGAGACGATATATACAATATTCAGTATTGCGGCAGGGACATCCTTTATTATCTCTATTTATTTATTCAGGCTCGATGACAGGGAAAGGATAATAGATGAACCGTTGATGAAAATCCTCCTTATTACATTCGGCGGATCGCAATTATTTTTCGGTTATGCGGAATCATACGCGCTGTTCTATATATTCAGTCTGCTGTATATCCTGTATGCGGTAAGATTTCTGCTTTCGGGCAAAGGGCTTTTGGCGGCCTCGATATTTTTGGGCCTATCCTGTACATCGCATATAACGGCGCTGATTCTGGCACCATCGTTTTTTTACCTGGCCTTCTATAATCACCGGATAATCTGCCCCGAAAAATTTCCCCGGAAATATATTCCATCCATAATTGCGCTGGCCATGATAGTGGCTGTCATCGTGCAGGAGATTTTATTGAGGATTTATGTCGGCGAGTATGTCACTTCAGTTTCCGGAGGTTACCTGTCCTTATGGCCGTTATCGGAATATACTGTGTTTTCGCCGGCGCATTTACTTGATGTATTGAACGAAATTCTTATTATCGTACCGGTAATATTAATTCTTGCTTTTGCCGGTTTTGGGGTGCCATCAAATGACAAACACAAAAACCTGAACATATTTTTATCAATAACCGCTGTATCGGGGGCATTGATGATGGTTATAGTCGATCCGAAATTGGGCTATGCCAGAGATTGGGATCTGTTCTCTATCCCGACAGCAATGCTCGGTCTGGCGGGCGTCATTTATTTCACGACTAAACTCAATCTGAAGGCAGAAAGGCCATGCAAAAGGTTTGTTGTCGGGGCGCTGTCGATGCTTTTTCTTTCCGGCTGGGTGCTTACCAATGCCTCGGTTCAGGGACAGCTGAATCGTGCTGAAGATTTACTGAGCCTTGATGATAAGGGGCGCGGCTACTGTACGGAATTGCTGGCTTATTATTATCGTTATAATGCCCATAATAATGAAAAGTCGCTGGAGCTGTTACAGAGTATTCCGGGTCGAGGTAAAAATGCGCGTGTTTATTACAAAATCGCCAAGACCGAGATTGATTTGGGCCGTCATGAGGATGCACTCGAATCAATATACAAAGGATTGGATCTTGACAGCAATTATGCCGCTTTGCACTTGATGGCCGGAACAATTCTGACCAATCGGGGTAAACCGGAACAGGGATTGCCGCACCTGCAGAGAGCGATAACACTGGATCAGAGCCGCAAAGAGGCATACCACACTCTCGGAACAGCGTATTACAAATTGGATTCGCTGGATATGGCATTGATGATTTTTAAGGATATTGCCCGCGTATATCCTGATGATGCGATGGCTTATATCGAGGCGGGCAATATGTATCGTCTTCTGAGGCAGTATGATTCTGCCTATTTTTACATCAGGCAGGGGCTTCAAATAAATCCGGGTATAGCCGAAGGTTATCAGCTTCTCAACGCCATCAAAAGGGAAATGTCGCCATAGAGGAACAACTTTCAGCCGATCTTGTTAAATCCCTTGACAATCGGCCGATTATTGAATAAGATTATTTGCTAAAAAATATGCTGGGGTAGCTCAGTTGGTTAGAGCACCAGATTGTGGATCTGGGGGTCGAGAGTTCAAGTCTCTCCCCCAGTATATTTTTAAGTCAGCAACGATTCAATCCCGGATCTTACCAGATTAAAATCCATCACGTCCTTTATTTTCGGTTTGCTTTACCGGTATTGATTTTCATTATTCTTTCCACTATATTTGATTTTTACAAAAATAGAAATTAGAATGTCTTAAATAAAAACACATCGAAGGAGCAGTTCATGAAGAATCGGTGTATGTATGCTTTATTGATTGCGGCAATGGTTCTACTGGCCTTTTCAGTACCCGTTACCGCTCAAAATATCGATGCCAGGGAATACCGGCTTGATAACGGCATGCAGGTCCTGATGGTCGAAAGGCATGAAAGCCCGACGATCATGGCCTCGATATTGGCACGGGTAGGGTCATCCAACGAGGTTCCCGGAATAACCGGTATTTCCCACCTGTTCGAACATATGATGTTCAAAGGGACCAAAACGATCGGAACAAAGGATATTAAGCGCGACCTTGAAATCATGGCACAACTTGACTCGCTCAGAGAATTGATGCGGGCCGAAGAGCGGATAATGCGAGAAAAATATCGCCGCGGGGGGATAAGCAATATGCTTGATCCAGAGGCAAAGACTCCGCGCTACAAGGAAATCGAGATCGTTTTCGACAGCCTGATTCTCGAGCAGCGGGAGCTCATAATCAAGGATCAGCTTGATGAAATCTACACCAAAAACGGCGGTTATTTCCTGAACGCTTTCACATCGGACGACATGACCGGGTATTTTGTCCGTCTGCCAAAAAACAAAATAGAGCTTTACATGTGGCTTGAATCGGACAGGTTTAAAAATCCCGTATTCAGGGAATTTTATTCCGAGCGCAACGTTGTCCGTGAAGAACGCCGCCTGACTCTCGAATCAACACCGACCGGTTTGATAGATGAGGAATTCAGGGCCATGTTCTGGAAATCGTCATCTTATAATTGGGATGTTCTCGGCTGGCCATCCGACCTGTACAGCATTACCCGCGAACAGGCAAATGCATATTTTAACACATATTATGCGCCGAATAACCTGACCATGATTCTCGTCGGCGATCTTGAGCCGGACAGGATGATCAAGTTGGTAAAAAAGTACTTTGATCGGATTCCCAGGGGTACCGTTGAACCGCCCGATGTGGTGACTCTTGAAGAAAAACAATATGGCGAAAAACGTCTGATTGCTGAAGCGGAAACCAGCCCGAGGGCGGAGATATGGTACCATACGGCGGCCTGGAAACATGCCGACAGCTATCCTCTTGAAGTCCTGGCGGGAATTCTAAACGGTAAAACGGGACGCCTTTATAAAAAACTGGTGGAAGAAAAGGGTATTGCCAAGAGTTCGGCAGAACGCAGCCGGCGCATGATGCCGGGTGATAACCTGTCTGTTTCGGCCGGCCAGGATTCCAAAAAATACGCGGGCGCCTTCCAAATCACGGCCGAGGGCATAGCGGACACCAAACCCGAACAGCTTGAAGAGGCGATATACGAAGTCATTGATGATTTGAAAAAGAATCCCGTTCCGGAAGATGAACTTCAGAAGGTAAAAAACCAGTTGCGCGTCAAACAAATCCGATTCATGGACATTATGTCAGGAATCGGGATACTCTTTGTTCTCGGACAAAATGCCGCTTTCGGCGACTGGACCGAGGTAAATAACAACCCCAAAATGTGTGACCTGGTGACAGCTGAGGATATTCAGCGCGTAGCCAATCAGTATTTCACAAAGGACCAGCGGAACGTTTTAATAATCAACAGCAAGTCCGGGCCTGATGATGAACAGGAAGGCGAAGATCCCCGGTTCGCACAAATGGCGGAGATGATCAAATCGATGACTGACGCCGACCGGCTCGAGCAGATGATGGGTATGGTTTCGATGCAGATGGATCAGATTGAAGATCCCGAAGAAAAAGAAAATTTGGAAAAACTCTTGAAGATAGCCGGCGAGCGTATCAAGAAACTCAGGGCCGCGGAAGAGGGCAGTTAAGGCGGACGCCAAAGGAGAAATAAATATGCGAAGATTATACATTTTTTTACATGGTTGGCCGGCGGCGTTGATAGTGGTTTTACTGCTGGCATCGATTGTCGTGCTGTCAGGGACTATCATGGCGGGTGATATAGTAGATCATCCGGACAAGTTGAAATTCAAGGAATTGAATTATCAGCCGCCCAAACCGGGTGACTTCCGTCATCAGTTGAAATGCGGCGCCACGGCATATGTGGCGGAAAATCCGGAAGCGCCCACTTTCGATATGACTATTCTGATTCGAACCGGCCAGATATATGAGCCCGTGGAAAAAGCCGGGCTGGCAAAAATGACCGGTTACCTGATGCGTAACGGCGGCGTTGAGGGCATGACCGCACAGGAACTTGATGAACGGATTGCATATCTGGCCGGAGAAATCTCGATCGATATCGATGATACAAGGGGCAGAGTAAGCCTTTTCTGCCTTTCGAAAGATATTGACGAAGGATTAGGTTTGTTGAAAAAAATCCTGCGCCAGCCGACATTCGATCAGGCGGCAATTGATAAGTACCGCGCCGACATTCTTTCGGAAATGGAGCAGCGCAATTCCTCGACTGCGTCCATAGAAAGCCGTGAATGGATGTTTTTACTGTATGGCAATCACCCCTGCACAACACCGTACCGCCGCACCGAGCATTCGATTAATTCGATCACCCGTGATGATATGCTTGCATTTCATAAAAAATACTTTTTCCCGGGCAATTTCATCTTTGCCATATCAGGTGATTTCAAGACGGATGACATTTTGACCAAACTCGATAATATGTTCGGGGGCTGGCCGGATCAACCGCTCGACCTTCCAGTTGTGACCGATCAAATTCCCGATCCGAAGCCGGGCGTTTACATGATTAAAAAGAATGATGTCAACCAGTCGCGTATCCGCGTGGGTCATATCGGTGTCAAACGGGATATTCCGGATGAGTACGCCCTGGAAGTGATGAATTACATTCTCGGCGGCGGTGGATTTTCATCTCGAATTATGCGCCGTGTACGTTCTGACGAGGGGCTGGCCTACAATGCCGG
>QNAH01000036.1 GCA_003641425.1 Candidatus Zixiibacteriota bacterium | reverse complement strand
CGGTCGGATTTAATATCCCGGTTTTTCCGCTATAAAGATCATTTCTGGAGAATTGTCCGCTAGTGATGATTTATCGTAATTCCCGAACAACTCGACTATTCTAAATCCGCAACGGGCAAGTAAATGTTCGACTTCATAGCGGAATAAATATCTCATATTAAACGCATGAACATAGCGCTCGGTCTGGCCGTTGACAGATGTAACATAATATATAAGTTCCACATCCATATATTGCTCCGGACGGTTGATCTTTGGGACCCGGGCGGCCCGGCGAAGTTTCCGGCCGTCAGCTATCGTAACTTCCGGAAGATCCTCGATTTCCTTTCCCGACGGCAGTGAAGCGATACGTTTGAGATCCGGATTGAAAATATCCAGGATAAATTTCCCGCCCGGTTGAAGGTGGTTATATATGCAGGTGATACATGAAATTTGATCGTCTGGCGTAATAAGATGTTGAAACGCGCGGAACGGGGATATGGTCAGTCCAAAAGATTTATTAAGATCGAATGTCCGCATATCTCCCATTACCGTTTCGGCATTTTGCCTGATTTCCGGCGGTTCCTTCTCCAGCTTTTCACGGCATTTGGTCAGCATGAACTCCGATAAATCCAGCCCGGTGATTTGTATCCCCTCGCAGGCAATCGGTATAAGCACCCGGCCCGTTCCGCAACCCAGCTCAAGAACCGGGCCGCTTGATTCGCGGGCATATCCGGTATAAAAATCGAGGTCGCCGCGATTGATATACGCCGGTACCAGATCATATAACATTGCCGTAAACGGCGCATCCGAATAGTCTCCCCGCTGAATCATTACCGGCACATCCTCCCGATTGAATTTTCGATTCGATTTGATTCCGAATAGTCTGAAAATACAAGAATCGCAAATTATTCGTAATTGTCAATCATCAATTTTCATGACATGAGATTTCTATTCGTATAAAAAACATTGTCTGCTTGCGATATGGGAGATTTTGTGTTAAGTTAGCCTTCTTGAGTTGATATTGAAAGGCGGAAACGTATTTGAAAACATATCTCGATTGCGTTCCCTGCTTTATCAGGCAGGCCTTCGATGCTGTCAGTTTTGTCACCGATGACGAGGCTGTCCGGGAAAAAGTCCTCCGCGAGGTCCTTGTGGCCGTGGCCGAAATGGATTATAAACAGTCGCCGCCCCTGATGGGCCAGGTTATCCACCGCCTGATAAGAAAACATACGGGCAACGATGATCCCTACAAAGATATTAAAATTCGGTACAACCGTTATGCCTTGAATCTGTACGAGCGGTTAAAAGGGAAAATCGAAAGTTCCGATGATTCTCTCCAGACTGCCGTGCGGCTGGCCATCGCCGGAAATATTATCGACTTCGGGGCCAAACGCGATCTCGATATCAGTGCCGTGTACCGCGCCATAGATCATGCACTTAAAACCGATCTGGACCAGGATACACTCGAAAAAATGCGCCGTAAAATCGATCAGGCCGGAAAAATAATGTATATCGGCGACAATTCCGGAGAAATCGTCTTCGACCGATTATTGATTGAGATTCTACCCAGAGAAAAAATCACTTTTGTCGTCCGCGGATATCCGGTGCTCAATGATGCCGTTATGGAAGATGCTCGCATGACCGGGATGACGGAGCTGGTTGATGTCATCGACAATGGCTCCGATGCGCCGGGCATGATACTCGATGATTGCTCCGAGCATTGCCGCGAGATAATGCAAAATGCTGATCTGATAATCGCCAAGGGGCAGGGCAATTTCGAGACGCTGTTTGGTTTCGATAAAGAGATTTTTTTCCTTTTCAAGGCTAAGTGCCCGGTTGTCGCCGGGCATGTCGGCGTCGAAGAAGGCGACATTGTTATTTACAGGAATGTTGAAGGATAAAATCAGTCGACATCTGTCCTCTGCAACATGGTTTTAATGGCCCTTGGATAACCATTACAATCTAAGCCATTGTAAATCAACATCATAACGCAAAATCTGCCCCTCTATTGTAAAAAAGTCGATAAAAACCTCGCAAAAATTAATAAAATCAATTGACAACACTATATATATTAATATTATTAATATATGATGAAACAATATTAATATTGTGGCGTAGATAATATTAAATAAATCAATTTCGGAGAATATATGACCAAAGACTGGCAGGAATTGACCAAAATGACCGGCGATGAACCGCTGGTTATCGAGAAAGTGCGGCTGAAAAACCGCGATATTACCGTCGAGGGCTCATTCGAACTGCCGCCGCTGGCAAAATTAACCGCCGATGATCAAATTTTTGCCGCCGCTTTTATCGGATCTCACGGATCGATCAAACAGATGGAACAGACTTTCGGGGTCAGCTACCCGACTATCAAAAACCGGCTCAACAAGATCGCCGAAAAACTTGATTTTGTTAAAATCGAAACGATCGCCGACAAAAATGAAATACTCGGCCGTCTCGAACGGGGGGAAATCACGCCCGATGAAGCCATCAAGCAGTTAAAGGGGGAATAAACCGCTCAGGTGGGAGGTAATCAATTATGTCTACAACAACTCTGGAAATTCTCAACCTGCTGTCCGTGGGAAGGATTACGGTCAATGATGCAATTTCGATGATGCGATCAAGCGGAAAAGTTATTACCGATATGAATATGTTTAACGGTATCGGTATCACCCCGCCACCGCATCGCATCGGCTCGATTATAGTTCACGAAAACAATGTTGATTTTTTGAATCCTTTTTAAGAGGAGGATGATATGTCTGAAGAACGCCGTCAAATTTTGAATATGCTGGCGGAGGGCAAAATCACTGCCGACGAGGCCGAGCGTTTGCTCGATGCGGTCGGCGAGAAAACGACCCCGCCGGAACCGCCCAAAAGCGAAGCCAAAGCTGAAGCCTATTGCAAGCCCGGTTCGGGAGGCAGCCCCAAATGCATGAGGATAGTGGTCAAGGGCAAGAAAGGCAAGGGGGATAATGTCAATATCAGGGTGCCCCTTCAGCTTTTCCGCGCCGGGGTCAAACTTGGTTCGATTATGCCGTTCGATGTCGGCGAAAAGGTCAGCGCTAGGCTGAAAGAAAAAGGTATCGATCTCGATATCAAGAATGTGAACGAGGGTTCGCTGGATAAAATATTCGAGGCTTTGCAGGCGATGAGTATCGATATCGACGAGGATGACGAGAGCGTCAAAATATTCTGCGAATAGCAGGACTGTAACACACTCCTGACAGGGACAGCACCATGGTGCTATCCCTGTATTGTAAATTTTTATTCCATATGCTTCAGCAGATCATTTACCAATCCCCCCTGCATTTCTTCCTTGCAAATGATCCTCAATTATCCGATAGTTGTATATAAATATGATGAAAACCAAGACCATCAAACAGATTGCCGGGTGGTTGCTCGCCGCGGTTATTATATATTTCCTCGCCAAAACCATACACAATAATTGGGCCGAACTGAAAAACTGGGACTGGCGGATCGACTGGCTCGATGCTGTCCTGGCCGTTCTGTTTCTTGCCGCGGCCTATATTACCGCCAGCCAGGGCTGGCGGACAATACTCCACGGTTTCGGTCATCATGTCAAACTGCATGAATCTTTCCGCGTGGTCTATCTGGCCAATCTCGGTCGCTACATCCCCGGCAAAGTATGGCAGGTGATCGGCATGGTCGGACTGGCCAGGGAAGTGAATGTCCCGGCGAAAACTTCGCTGGCCTCGTTTGCGCTGGTGCAAGCTTATGCTCTTCCTGCTTCGTTCCTGCTGGTCCTGATGTTACTCGGTGGTTTCGATATGCCCGCCTCACTGGTCGTTTATAGCAATATTGTCTATATCTTCATGGCGGTCGTTTTTCTGCTTTTTCTTATTCTATTTATCTGGCCCGCCGGACTCGATTGGGCGCTCAACAAGATTCTCAAGCTGTTCAGGCAGGAATCGATCAGTTATAAACCGAGTTTCCAGAATCGTATCGCCATTTTTATCTGGTATATTATCACCTGGCTTTTGTTCGGGTTTTCATTTCACTTTTTCCTGAAAGCATTGATCGCTCAGCCGCCGCTCAGCGCATCCTTTACCACCGGCGCCTATATCGCCGCGTACAATCTTGGCTATATCGCGATAATCTCGCCGGGAGGGCTGGGAGTCCGCGAAGGTGTCATGACCCTGCTTCTGGCTGGATCACTGGGTCAGCCGATAGCCGCCTCGATCGCCCTGATCCACCGGGTGCTGATCACCATCGCCGAGGCTGTAATGTCGCTTCTGGCGCTTTTGACCTATAAACTGAAATGATTTTGCCCCCTGATTGCGCATTTTCCACGATTATCACCTCTTTGCCGCACAAATGATTAAATGATTCGGCCCACCGCCGATAGAAAATTATATAGGTTTTTCAATATTCCCGGAGCAATAACGCGTAAATATTGTTACGTTTATTATGAAAGACGAAGTTATCAGCAAGAATAGTCAGGAAAACATGGTTGATGTGACCCCGTTCGCCATCAAAGATTGTGCGCTTATTGTCCGTATCTGCGACCTTCTCCCGGCGATAAACCTTCGGGAGCTTCATGAACGGGTAGCCAACTGCCCGGTCGATTCATTGTACCACCATTTCTGTGAAACCGCTATCCGTCCCTCGTTTGATGATCCGGAGTTTCATAACGATTTCGCTCGCTGGGCCAGAAGGGCGCTTCATGATCATGTCCTGGCTGAACGGCTGGAGATCCTGCACCCGTATTCATTCCCCCATATGGAAGAGCTCCGCAAAGAGATACTCGATATTATCGCTGACCGGTTGAGCGAGATTCACTACATCCCCTGGGCGTTGCACGATCAGGCGTTCTTTTTCAAGCAAGCCACCACGGTTGTGTTCGACACCAACCGCATCATCGAAACACCGGAGCATCTTTGCGATGCCGTCAAGGAGATGTCCACCAGCTCGCTGTATTATCATTTCTGGGAAGCCCGACGGCGGACCCCGGAGAAAATCGACGATTTTTCATTCTGGTTAAAAGGCTGGAACGACAGGGGTAAACCGCTGATCGATGCCTTCTCCCGTATAGACTTTTATTTTATGAGCCTGAAAGAATTACAGGATAAACTTTGCACTGTTATGGAAGAGGTCGGAAAAACATGGCGGAAGAAGTAAAATCAATACAATTGTATGAAGATGTCGTCGGTCCGGCCGTCTTAAATCAGCTCCGCCAGCTGGCCGGCAATCTCGAGGGCCTCAAGGTCATTCATGTCAATTCGACCAAAACCGGCGGAGGTGTCGCCGAGATTTTGTCGTGGATGATACCATTCATGCGCGAACTGGGAATAGATGCATCATGGGAGGTGATCGGCGGCAATAAGCCCTTTTTCCATACGACCAAACTGTTTCATAACGGTCTGCAGGGCAATCAGGTCAACCTGGCACCGCATCATATCCAAGCCTACGAAGAGACCAATCGACAAAACGCCGATAGGTTGCGGGATAAACTTGAAGATGCTGATATTGTCTTCATTCATGATCCACAGCCGGCCATGCTTTTACAGCTTTGCCCGAATCGCCGCGGGAAATGGATCTGGCGCTGTCATATTGACGCATCCCAGCCATTTCGCCCGGTCTGGAAATACTTGCGGCCTCATTTTGAAAGCTATGATGCCAGCATTTTCTCGATGGCGGAATTCACCCGCGCCCTGCCGCATCCGCAATTTTTGGTCGCGCCAAGTATCGATCCCCTGAGTTTAAAAAATGTCGACCTTCCGCAATCAGAGATAGAAAACACCTGTCGGCAGTTCGGTCTCGATCCCGATAAACCGATCCTGACACAGGTCTCCCGATTTGACCGATTCAAAGATCCGCTGGGTGTCATCTACGGTTACCGCCTGATTAAAAAAAGCTGCCAGGCTCAACTGGTTCTGGCCGGGGGAGGAGCCGATGACGATCCCGAGGGCGCCGAGGTGTTGCGTGAAGTCAAAGAAGCCGCTATGGATGATCCCGATATACACATTCTTCTTCTGCCGCCCGACGCCCATCGAACCATCAACGCCCTCCAACAGGCCTCGGATATAATTATCCAGAAATCAACCCGTGAAGGATTCGGTCTAACCGTCACCGAGGGACTCTGGAAAGGAAAACCGGTCATCGGAGGTCATGTCGGCGGTATCATACTGCAGGTGATCAATCATCACACCGGCTTTCTGGTCAACTCTCCCGAAGGTATGGCTCAGCGAATCCGTTATCTGTTTAATCACCGGGAAATAATCGACAGTATGGGGGAAAAGGGAAAAGAATTTGTTCGTGAAAATTTCCTTTTAACCCGGCACCTCAGAGAGTATCTTACCCTTATGGTAGGATTGCGCCGCGGGTTTGCCGACAGACTGATTGCCGCGGCATAACTTGATCGATTATCGGCCGGTTTTGTTTTGCATGATTTAATCGAAAATTTTTTCCGAAGACTATCGCAAGCCGAATGCCGCTTGCTTCTTCTTGACTATGACGGCACCCTGGCGCCGTTCAGGATCGAGCGGGATCAGGCCTTTCCATATCCCGGAGTGGAAAACCGGCTGAATCGAATTATATCCCGTGAAAAAACCAGGCTTTTTATAATCTCCGGCCGCGCCATCGCCGACCTGAAGCCGCTTCTAAAACTTAAAAAATACCCCGAAATATGGGGCAGTCACGGCCGCGAAAAACTATCCGCCGATGGAAAATACTCCCTGCTTGAAATGGATGAGGAACAAAAAAATGGACTCGAGATTGCCGCTAACTTCATATTGGAAAACAACCTGAATGATTATCTCGAACGCAAACCGGTTTCGCTGGCGATACACTTCCGCGGTCTCGAAAAAAATAAAATACTTGAGTTAAAAGATAAAATTACGGATAATTGGAACAGGTTGGAACGTGAATATAATCTGACATACTCAAAATTCGACGGCGGCCTGGAGCTAAAAATCCCCGGTTTCGATAAAGGTTCGGTCGTAAAAAATATATTGGCAGGTTTTTCACATCCGTGCCTGACAGCTTATCTGGGAGATGATCTGACCGATGAAGACGCCTTCAAGGCTCTGCCGGAAACGGCACTAAGTATCCTGGTCCGGCCCGATTTCAGAGAAACCGCCGCCACGGCGTGGATAAAACCGCCGGAGGAACTGATCGAATTTTTGGACAGGTGGATCAAAATAGATGATACCGAGTAAAAAATTTGCAGATCTCAAACCGATCCTGGTTTCCAATCGTCTGCCGATTAAACTTGATTATATCGACGACAAATGGAGTTTGTCGCCCGGATCCGGGGGACTGGTCACCGCCCTGGCCCCGGTTCTCAAGAACCACGAAGGTATATGGATCGGCTGGCCGGGCGCCGAAATAACCGACGAGATCAGCGATCTGCTCGATCAATCGATAACCGAGATCGGTTATCGACTGGGTATTATAAATCTTGATGGCGGGGAAATCGAGGGGTACTACCGCGGATTTTCCAATGAGGCACTCTGGCCGCTGTTTCATGATCTGCTCGATCACTGCAATTTTGATTCGACCCAGTGGGAAACATACCAGAAAGTCAATTACAAATTCGCCCGGGCCGTGGCCGAAAAGGCCGAAAAATACGGCTTTATCTGGGTCCAGGATTATCAACTCATCCTCGTCGGTCATTTTCTCAATGAAATGGGCTTCAAAAATCGAACCGCCTTTTTCCTTCACGTCCCCTTTCCGCCCAAAGATATTTTCATAAAATTACCGTGGCGGCAGGAAATCCTCGAGGCTCTTCTGGCTTATCGCCTGATCGGCTTCCAGACCGAGCGTGACCGGCGGAATTTTATCCACTGCGTCAGACACCTGATACCCTCGGCTCATATCAGTCACCACCGCAAATACCCCTTCATACGTTACGAAAGCCGCATCAGTCGTATCGGCGCCTTCCCGATAAGTATCGATTTCCAATATTTCAATAATTTCGCCAAGACCAAAGATGTTAATGATGCCGCCTGGTATATCCACGAAAGATACCCAAACCAGAAAATCATCCTCGGGGTTGACAGACTCGATTATACCAAAGGAATCCCTCATCGACTGCTTGCTTTCGAAAACTGCCTCGAGCGATACCCGGAATTGATCGAAAAAGTCGTTCTCGTCCAGATTGTCGTTCCCAGCCGGACCGAGGTTACCGAGTATCAGCAGATGAAACGGAAGATCGATGAGATGGTCGGCCGGATCAACAGCCGTTTCACCACCCGCGGATGGGTGCCGATCCACTATATCTATGACTCTCTGGAGCAAAGCGAACTGCTCGGTTACTATAAAGCCTCCGAAATCGCCCTGGTCACACCTCTTAAAGACGGCATGAATCTGGTGGCAAAAGAATACTGTGCATCCTGTTACGACGATATCGGGGTGCTTATTCTTTCAGAGTTTGCAGGTGCCGCCGCCCGGCTCCATGTCGGGGCCATTCTGGTCAATCCGTATAATCTCGAAGAGGTTGCCGATTCGATATACCACGCCTTTTATATGGATATCAAAGAACAGAAAAGGCGAATGCAGAAACTTCGGGCCGAGGTCCGCAAAAACAATGTCTTCAGATGGGTCGATCAGTTTGTCAAATCCTACCATTTTTCCGATGACGCGACCAAAGCCGGCGATGACGATATGGCCGAGTCTATCGCCCTGACCACCGACATATAGAACAGCTCATAATCAGCCTAAATTCCCATAATATTTTCATTTGCAGGGGTTGCCTTTAAACTTTAAAGTGTTATATTGGTGCGCAATTTGGTTTAAAACGGAACGGAGGTGATTGACATGACACTGTCAACAAACGAAAAAAAGATGATTGGATACTCCAATCTTTCCGACAAGGAGATTCTCGACATCGACAATATCTACGGAGCCAGACATTACCGACGGCTGAAGACTATTGTTCGCAAAACTGAAGGCGCATGGCTATATACTCAGGACGGACGCAAGATCCTCGACTGCCTTGCCGCATACAGTGCCGCCAACGCCGGACATCATCACCCGAAAATTGTCGCGGCCCTGGTCAAGGCGCTTCGGGAAGGCTATGGATCGGTTATCTCCAATGTTGTCTATACCGATGTTTTATCTTTATTCCTTAAAAGGGTTTCCGAACTGGTGCCGCAGCTCGGCCTTAGATTCGGGAATAACGGCAACAAGGCCCTGCCGAAAAACGGCGGTGTCGAGTCGGTCGAAACGGCTGTCAAGCTGGCCCGTTATTACGGTTATAAAAAGGGTATCCCCGACGGCAAACAGGAAATCATCGTTTTCGACAAAAATTTCCACGGCCGCATGATTACCACGATTTCATTCTCGACGACAAACAAATACAAAGAGGGCTTCGGCCCGCTCACACCCGGTTTCAAATCGGCCCCCTACGGCGATCTCGAAGCGACCAAAAAACTAGTCAATGAGAATACCTGCGGTATTCTGGTTGAGCCCCAGCAGGGCGAGGGCGGCATGTATATCCCGCCGGCAGGATTTTTGGCCGGACTACGCGAACTGTGCGACAAACATGATATGCTTCTGCTGTTCGACGAGATCCAGGTCGGCTTGGGCCGCACCGGAAAAGCCTTCTGCCTGGAACATGAGAATGTCATCCCCGATGCCGTCACGCTCGGCAAAGCTATTGCCGGAGGACTGGTCCCGGTTTCGGTCATGGTGACCAACAAGAAACTGATGGATGATACTTTCAGCCCCGGAAAAGACGGTTCCACATTCGGCGGTTATCCCCTGGCATGTGTCGCCGGTCTGGCCGCTATCGATGTGATGGAAGAAGAAAACCTGGTGCAGAGATCAGCCGAGACCGGCAAAGTGCTTCTCGAAAAGATCAAGGATATCGCATCGCGCTCGAAAGCCGTTAAAGAGGTCCGCGGACGCGGCCTGTTTATCGGAATCGAGGTTAAAGACGGCGATGCCATGAAGTACTGCGAGCAGTTGCTTGAACTCGACATGCTGGCCAACGACAGCTATGGACATACCATCAGGATTTCCCCGCCGCTGATTATCAATGACGAAGAAGTTGATTACATCTGTGAACGCCTGGAGAAAGTCCTGGTCGGATAAGAAATTATTCAGTGGGCGGCAGATGTCCACATCTGCCCCTTATGATTAATTAGAAATTACCCCATCTCATATAAGGCGCGGCTTTTTGGAGCCGCGCCTTTTTTGTGGCTGTTGTCCCACCTCAATCCCCGTATTCGAAGCTAATCGGGGGTGACACATCTGCTATATGTAGATTAATAATTATAGAATTTTACTGACGTGGTCTGTCAGTCGAAAAATTTATATTAACAAGGGGGGGTTACGCGACAATGGTGACATTCCCAAACTTGTTTGGGGATGAATCCTGGAAGTATAAATATGGGAAAAAGGAAAGACTTCAATATCACATGGGCAGGCGCACGAATACCGGGCTTATCGGGGCAGATGTGGACATCTGCCGCCCACAGAAATAAAATTAATCCTTTCTAATTTCCTTCCCAATAGCCACAGCCTGACCCTCGCCGCCGGGGCGCATATTTTTGGGAACTCCGGCTGTGAAATTTATAAGATTGAATGACGTCGGGGCGTAAGCCCCTATTCCATTATTTGAAACTGAATAGGCCCGACTCCCGTCAGGAAGAATTACCAATTTCCCCAGTAATGCCGGCCAAGTGGAATGTATAGGATTGTAACCATAAGTACAAATGCGCCGTACTGTCTCAAATGTTTCGATGTCGATTATCAATAGAGTTCCAACCTCCGGTGTATACAAGATGTCCCCTCTTTCAGTCACCAGTAAATATTCCTCATCAGAAGTACAATCCATGTAGCCCAGATAAGCATTATATATGGTACTTACCGAATCAAGGATAGAGTCGTTAATAAGATCATATTTAAATACTTTATCCGGTTTTGCCGTGAAGAAAGCATATCTTTCGTCATGTGAGATTTTCATTTCATTGGCGCTGATCACGCTCCCATCCGGGCGATGCACGACAAACTTTTTGAATAGGGACATATTGTTATAATCATAAATGTGAAATTGAAGACTGTCTTGATATGCTTTATATCCATAGATGTAAGGCGAACTATCGGTTTTGCCCTGTAATTCGATTTCGAATGTGTCAGAAGTGATTAATTGCCCGGTAAAAATGTCAAATTTGGAAATTGGTATTAATGGGAAAAAAGAACTGACAATTAATTCCGAATTATTATTTGAAAAATACGGTTGTACCTCAGAGAGTCTGGCCCCGGTATAAATTCTGGAAATTATTTCCTTTGTATCGACTTGATAGATGAATATCGAGTCGCTGGAGTGACCGACTGCAAGATATTCGCCATTGGGCGAAACGTCAATTTCTTTTATAAATGGTTGTATGATAATTGAATCAATGATGGAATCCGGTTGTGAGTCAATTATCCAAATGTAGTTTTTATCCAATAAATCCGTGTCAGCAATATAAACATAATAACTCCCCGCCACCGGATTCGGAAAAATTTCCATATCCATCTTCTGTAAATCCAATAACCAATTTTTCTGAAGATGGTGTGAGTGATATTTGTCGGCCATCGGAATAATAATAATTGTCTTCCCCTGTTGCGCCGATAGCCAACATCAATATAAAGATAGCGTATATTGCAATCAGCTTATATATAGAATGAATCTCCTATTTTTCAATTTGTCTGCCTACAACAATATATCTGCTGCTGCAATCCGGCGGCAGACCATTAATGTATGACACGCTCAAATCCCATAAATTAAATACTAGCGGTTGCAAAGAATACCAGACTACTTTAGCGCTGTACACTTTTGAGCAATCCGGTGTAATGGTTACTCTCCCCGGCAACTGAGGGGCGCTTGGCATATCAGGATATAGCCCCCATGTTGGAATTCGCCTGTACATTGTGAAACTTGCCTGATCTATGATAAAGAGATTACCAATCATCTGATCCGGCCAGTCGGTTGATTCGGCAAATATTATATATTTGCCGTCAGGAGTGCATTTTATTTCCCCATGATATGCGCCATATGCAATAAATATCGAATCGACAATAGAATCCGTCTCAATCTCGAATTTGAATATCTTATCCGGCCTGGCGCTGAAATACAGAAACTTATCATCAGATGAGATTTCGAATTCAATTGCTTGCGGCGCTGTGCCGTCCGGCCTTAAGAGAGAGTCTTTTTTTATAATTGTCATTGATTCATAATCATATATGTAGTATTCCTTTCCATCTATTAAACCTACTATATAAGGCTTGGTTTTAAATAAACACCTTGGCTCAAAAGGCATTGTATCGGAAGCAACAAATGACCAATCCGGTACACTGTATTTGTTAATGACACCCGGCCCAAAACTTGTCAGAAGCAGGTATTGGTTATCCGGCGTGAAAAAAGGGCGTCCCGATGGGCTGATACTGGCGCTGCTGTCCATTAACTCGGTATCATAAATCAGGACACCGCTAAGATCGGGTGCAAATGTCGCTAGATACTTGCCGTCAGGTGCGATATCCATACAATTAATGTATTGATCCGGTGTCGGTAATGAATCTATAAGCGAATCTG
>QNAH01000035.1 GCA_003641425.1 Candidatus Zixiibacteriota bacterium | reverse complement strand
TCGAAATACTCGCAGACGATTACCGCATTGTAATTGGTTGCCGCTACATCGGGATAGCGCAGACTGGAGGTATCACCGGCATTCAGATCCCATGCGGCCGATAAGGTTCCGCCCCAGTCGCTAAAATTATCCTGCCAGTACAGTATCATCCAGGTATTGGAGCTGTCATTCAGGTAATCATAGACCATATAGGAGTTCAAATTGGTGGCATCGATATCGATCGCCGTCGTTGCCGCGCCGTTGGCAACCCAACCGTTCAGACTGACCCAGAGACTGCCGCCTATATCCACCGAATCGGGGTGAATAGCCAGCGGAATGTCTATATATCCGCTGGACTGCAAAGTCATTATAAATGAAATCAAACCAAACTGCTCGTAGTCCAATGAATTATTGCAGGCGATATCGGTCATGAGGATATTTGTCCAGCCGTTGGAATTCCAGTTGAAAGTGCCGCCTGTGTATGAAGTCGGGTCGGCGGCATCAAGCGCCTCCATATAAAACAGGCCACCGCCGTTATACAATTCGGTCGGCGGTACCAGAGTGCCAAAAAATCTGGTGCTGTCACCCCAGTAACTTGATGAGGGATAAGTGCCTGTCTTGCCGGATAAATTCCATGAAACGGCGTTGCTCCAGGAGAAGCCATTGTCCCGAGAACCCATCCAGAACAGGGTGGTGTCATATTCGTTGAACTCGAAGGCATGGAAAAGCATGCCGTTGTTTCCGTCCGAGAGGGCCGGATGCAATGAGGTCGTATCGACCGGATCCCAGGCCTGTACATCAAGAGTATAATCGCCTGAAGCCCCGTTAAAACCGTCGATAACAAAATAATATGTATTTCCACCGACCAGGTCCATACCCCAGATGGCCCCGTGGTAAGGATCAAGGCAGGTGTCGGAATATTGGTTACAGTCTACTTCGGTAGTCGTATCACTTGCCTCATAGATGATCAGTTTCGTCCAGTAGGCGGAGGCGCAGGTCGATATATCGACTCTTTCGGATACAGCCGGTGTATATGAATAGACGACATCGGGAGATGTTGAGGATGTCGGGCATGAGGCATCGTAATCGTCGGTATATCCGGTAGTAGTACCATTATCCAGGTATGGTAAACCGGGAATTACGGTCGCTGAAAGAAAATTATCGCCGCCCTGCATACTGCCTGAAGTGAGAGGCCCTCCGGCACTCATTTGGGGCGAATATGAGGGGAAAAGCAATTCCGCATTTACGCTTTGCGGCGTTATTTTCATTTTATCTCTGTCAAGCTGCGGGGGAACCACCTTAATTGGCCCCGGCAGATTTTTCGCTGCGGCCCCGACGCAGAGAAGAATAAGCAACATCAATGTTGCCGAAATAAAGATTTTGCTTCTCATAATAATCGATCCTCTCTCTTATGAAGCATTTACGACCAATATGGTCACTTCGTTTTCCCGAATAGTCACATCCAACAACATAAATAATATTCAGGCTGCTTTTATATTGCAGCCATCCCGCGCACCTCCTCCCATTGGTACTGATTTTATCTCGAAATTACTTGTTTTCAGTCCTTTCTTAATTAATTCGTAATTTTTCGGCATATTATTAGCCTTTGGAATAAAATTTTCACTTATAGGTATTTGATCCTTCCATTAACGGCAGAACAAATGTCAAAAAAACACAATTTTATTATAAAGAAGGGTCTTGAGAGTAGATCTATAGTATGGCTTGTCTTACATATTGCAGTAAATAGTCAAATCTTTCCTACCTGACTGCAATATGCTTCATTTTAATCATTTCGTCAAGTCTAATATACCGTCTTCTAATAAGTTATTACGAATCAAATGCTAAAAATGTTACGTCCCGGCAGACAAATATATTGCCTTCCACAAGTGATTTTACAAATAATGGGCGTTTCGAGAGGGCAGTCTTGCAAAAAAGGTTTCAATTGATTGAAAATATCACAGAAGTTGATCTATACTTTAGCTTCAATCTTTCTTAACAACATCATTATCTGGTGTCAATTCCGCGGATTGCGGCAATCTGGTGGTTTTATCAACAGGTTCGACATTCGGAATTTCCTTTTGTGTCTTGATGCCAAGCTCTGTTAATCGCCTGGCGGAAACCAGAAATCTTGATTCAAGGGACACTACTGCCTTATTGTAAGCATCAACCGATTTATCGAGGCCGCGGCCGACAGAACCGAAATGCTCGGCCATAATTCGGATGCGGTCATATAACTCTCTCCCGAGGTCACTGATTGCCTGTGCGTTTTTGGCAATTTTCTCCTGTTGCCAGCCATAGGCGACGGCACGAAGAAGCGCAATCAGAGTAGTCGGGGAGGCCGGGATAACCTTATTTTCAACCCCGGCATTGATAAGATTCGGATCATGTTCCAGCGCGGCGCTGAAAATACTTTCACCCGGCAGAAACATAACCACGAATTCCGGTGAAGAATCAAATTGATCCCAATAGGCTTTGGCACTCAGGTTTTTTATATGTTGACGTACCTGATCGGAATGATGTTGCATCTTAAGGTTTTTTTCATCAATATCATTAGTGTCCATCGCTTCCAGATAGGCGATTAGCGGCGTTTTAGCATCGACAATGACTTTTTTCCCGCCCGGAAGATTGATTATCATGTCGGGACGCAGACGGCCCTCTTCCGTGTCCCGCGAGGCTTGCTCAACAAAATCACAGTGATTCAGCATACCCGCCATTTCGACCGTTCTGCGAAGTTGCATTTCACCCCAATTACCTCGTACTTTTGGCGCCCGGAGAGCAGTGACCAGGTTACCGGTTTCCTTCTGCAATTTTTCTTCCGACATCAAAAGCGATTTTACCTGCTCCGATAACCCCGCACGGTCCTTTCCCATCTGGGTCATCAGATCCCTCACGTTTTCAAGAGATTTTTCAATCGGTTTAACCATATTTTCGATCGTCTGTTGGCGTTTTTCCAGATCCCCCTTGGCCGCAGTCTGATAATTTTCCAGTGTCGTTTTGGCAAGTTCCAGAAAAGCCTGGTTGTTGCTTTTAAGAGCGGCCGAAGAGAGCGAATCGAAAGCATCGGAAAGACGTTTTTCCGTTTTCTCCAGCAGCTCTATTTTTTCCTGCGCTGATTCTTTTTCATGTTTGAGCGATGTTTCAAGGCGAGCCTTTTCAGCCTTCAGTTCTGAGATTTCATTTTGACGATTTTCCAGGCTATGGCGGGTTTCCCGGAGTTCCTTTTCAATCTGGGACTGCTGGGAAATCAATGTCTTACGCGCCGATTTTCCCATGAACCATATTATACCACCTGCAAGTATGGCACCGGCAAATAGCCCTATGATCAATATAATAAAATCCATATCTTCCCGAAAAAATTAAAGTTCAGTTCAGTTAAGTCTCAAGTAAAATAGAAAATTCAGCCCTCAATTGCAAGTGACTACTTGGGCCGGCAATAAAATATGTGAGATGATTACAAAGGCCGGCTTTATGCCGCCCGGGTTATGGAATGCTATTTTTTCCCGGTTGTTTGAAAAGAAAGCTGTTTTCGTCGGTCAGTTCCTGGATATTTTTACTGACCCGCCTTCCCCCGGAATGTCCCATTTCCGTATCATAAAGCAGTAATATGGGGCTCTCATGGCCCTTTTGGGCCTGCAGGAGAGCGGTCATTTTTCTTGCGTGGAGTGGAGCCACTCTGGTATCGGAGTCACCTGTTATAAACATGACGGAGGGATATTCAGCATCGACATCGACATTATGGTAAGGGGAATATTTGCATATAAATTCGAATTGCTCCGCACTATCGGCCGAACCGTATTCCGGAATCCGGTAGGCGTATGGAATCCTATACGCGCCTAATAAATCAGGTTTCATTAAGTTGGATTAAGTCAGCGTCGGAATAAAGAAAAAGGGACGAGGTAAACTGCAATATCTCAACCTTTTACTTAAGGCCCGTATTCTACTCGCAGTCGGGGTAAGGCCCCCCTTTATAGAGGTAATTTATTAAATAACTAATATCAAGAATATTGATCTTGCCGTCGCCATCGATATCACCGGCCTCCAGCGGATCCGGCGCAGACCCTTCTTTGTAAAGATAATTAATCAGCCTGGTCACATCAAGAATGTTGATTGATTTGCTGCCGTCGGGATCGCCGCACATCCAGGTGATTTCCGTTGAAAAATTCCAGGCAGGGCACCAGTCACTCCAACCGATTGCGTTTTCCGCCCTGACCCGCCAGTATAGTGTCGTCCCTTCAGCAAAATCAGATAGTTCGCACTGTGAATTCATTATGCTGGTATCCTTCATAGTCGAGACAAAAGCGGCGCCGGTGTCGATCTGAAGTCTGTACAGCGTGGCTGTCGGTGCATCACTCCAATCCAATATGAAGGGTTGCGCGACGTCGGTCGTCCCGTTTGCGGGACTGATCGGCGCCGGTATCTCCGGCGGAGCCGGTTCTCCCTGTATTGTCATAAGGACCGGAATCATCGCTTCAGGTGTGTCGGGATCGTTCGAATTAATCGTTAATTGTCCGCTGTAATCCCCATCGTACATGTCCGCGGCATCGAGAATGACATTTACAGTATCCGACATATAAGGGTCGATTGAACCGCGACCGGGATCGACAGACAGCCAGTTGGCGGCGCTGATCCGAATTGCCAGCGAATCATGCATATATGCGGCATTATAGACTATGGTCAATCCATCGGTGCCGGACGGATCTTCAACCCCAATCGTGGCTCCCGCCAGCCCGCTGACATCGATTCCCGGATCCATGTGTTTGTACTGAAGCAATATTCTGCCATCGTCATACAGGATCGCCTGGAAAGTAAGCGCGCCCGTCCCGCCTTCACTGGAATAATTGGGAACGGAAATAAAACTGACTATAAATCTTGAATTGGCCGCGTCATGATAATAGAAAACGTGCCCAACCAGGCGAAGGTCAAGATCATCCCACCACACGGCAATCAAATTATTCGGCGAAAGTTCGTCCGGCAGAAATGTATTATTACGCTCAATCGATCCGCCGCCAAACATTATAAGACCGTTACTGGTTATTACCAGTTCACTGTACTGACTTTCATAAAACGGAAAATCGAATCCAATCGGTATTGACGGCGTGTAGTTGTCATCACCCAGGGTTTCGATCTCTGTGCCAATGGCCGTGATATCGATCCATTCATAAACCGGTCCATCAGGATTATCCGAATCAATCCATTGGTGACCCCAGATATCGGGCCCGCCGCTGTTACGCGACACTGGCGAATAATAAGGTTCTCCGGGATCGCTTTTGCCGGGTTCGGGAGGAAAAAATCCAATGGCATCGGATTCTGTCGGCGCCTCATCACGGGTATCGAACATCCGCCTTGAAATGTCATAATCCAGCCGTCCGGCTCCCTCATTATCGATCACAAAGGGGATTGTCAACTGTAATCCGGCAGGGACTGTTTCCGAAAGAGTACTCTGCGGAAATTGCATGTTCGGCGAATGTATTACGATATCGACCGGGATTGCACCATTCGGATTGAGCGGATCATTACTGCTGTACTGTATGACGCCGCAATATTCTCCCGCCATCTGTCCCGCCATATCGATTGTAACCGGCAAAATCAGGCTGTCTCCGAAATCGATATTTTGCTGTTCAGTGTTAAATGCCAGCCACTCATCATCACTGCTGAAACGTGCCAGCAGAAGCGTCTCCCCGATATTATGGACAATCAGCGTATCGGTCGTACTGGAATCCGGCTGCAGACTGTCGGCCAGGGCCGCGGGAAGGAATGATATCCGTGGTGATCCGGCGGCGATTACCCCGTAGCCCTTGATTTCGATATCATCGATATTCCAGCCGCAGTACTGGACACTGGGATCAGTTGGGCCGATACCGAATCGAATTTGAAAATATTGATTTCCGTCGGCATAAAGTGATAAATCATAAAATTCATCGATCCAGCTGTTATCATCGACAATCCCGATATTGGCAAACAAGGTCACCCAGTCCGATCCGTCGTACACATCAAAATAGGCATGATCATAATCGGATTTCTCGACTCCAAGCCAGCGGGAAAAACGTATTTGAACACCGGTGAAAGCGGACAGGTCGAATTGAGGTGAATAGATCCAGTAAGTAGTAGTCAGCGATGGGTCATACATACCGTCGGTTGGTGAAAGGTCATTGCCGAGAACATAATTGTCGGCAGTTATGGAATGATCCTCGGCGGGATCGCCATTACCCGATCCGCTCATACCGCCTCCGGCCGGACCTATCTGCCATTCACCCGATCCGCCCTGTCCGGTCCATCCCTGGTTCAGCGAAAAATCATCGGAAAAAATTACCACCCGCCTGCCGACCACAAAATCGATGTCGACGATAGCCGAAAAATCCCCGGCGCCGGTCAGCTCCAGATGAAGGATCAATTCATGACCCAGAGGGCAGGATTCATCGGCCGATATTACATAATAATCGGAACTGTTGTCGCCTGATCCGCCGCGGGCATTGATGTCCCCGAAATAACCATTGTCGTCAGTAATAGTCACCAGGGCGTCTTCTTCGCTTACGATTCCACTTACTGCAATGGCATCGGTCGAACCATTATTGATCAGACTGATGACCATCTCGGCCGTTTCGCCGGGATCGAGGTTACCATTATTGTTGCCCGTGATATCATCCATACTAATTGAAACAAAGGCCAGCTCCGGTGAATAAACGGGGATAGTGAAATCACTTGTCCATGTGGTATCTTTTGCCGCCGAATCGGACACTTCCAGAATGAATAATATCTCATGTCTGTCGGGGGTGTTACCGGCGATATCAAAGGCGTATGCATCAAGAATATTAATGGTGCTGAAATCCCCCGCAATAAAACCGTATTCCTCGACATTATCCGTGATAGTAACAAATGAATCGGATGTCGATAGAACCGCCGCAACATTGAATGCGGTATCGGGGCCGACATTCACCAGCTGCAAATCGAGAGTTATACTCTCGCCGTAATTTACCAAACCATCGTTATTACCGGCAGAATCATGAATCGTATGATCATCATAGATTACAAAAGAGCCATTGGGCGCGATTATGGTGACTGTTCCAAAATACGGCAGAGAATTATACGCGGTAACTGTCAGGGTTAAATCTTCGCCAATAGGCAAATCCTCATAAAAGTCGATTGATGCAATACCATCTGCCCCGGTATATCCAGAACCGTACAAAACACCATCCTTATACAATGCACACAAAGCGCCTTCGACACCAGCCACCTCGACCGGCAAATCCTGCTGACTGAAAAGAAGAGTTGTGTCATGGTTGACCGTTAGTGTCCCCGGATCGTCGGTTCTGATTATAACCGAGGGATCTCCGAAAATGGTCCAGGCGTTGAACTCCGTAACACCGTCGGCGCCGGTGGCCTCCATCATATAGCAGGAGCCGTTATAACACAGACCGCCGACTGTCAGCTTTTCTTCGGCAATCAGCAAATCCGCCGCCTCATCCTGAGCGTACATCGGCGGATCCCAGGCCTGGCTGATTATCGACATATAAGCCGCAATAGCCCCGGTCGGTGCAGTGCCGGTGGTCGCCCGAAGCCAGGATTCGGCAAAACACGTAATACTGGTGAAATTGCCGTTAAAGCAGGCGACACTGAAAATGAACGGGAGCATCTGTTCATTTACAAGAGCATTAACATCGGTCAATGAAAATCCGGTTGTGCTCCAACTCGACGATGAGCCGTGTCCGGCATAGTTGACCACGCTCCGCCCGTTATTGCGTGCCGTTGTTACCTGCGAGGCAGCAGCGGTTGGATCATAGATCTCATCAACCTCTGTAAAATTATAGCTGAGTAAATCGCCCCTGATATATTCCATGTGCTGATTGTCGTATTCATTGAAATGCCCCGGCCCCTCATTGGATGCGATCCCGGTGGCTTTGTGAAACCAATCGGAACCTCCCGGAGTTTTTTCGTAAGCAATGGTCCGGGCCACCTGTGTTTCCACCTGAGCCACTGTCTCCGCGGAAAAGCGGCCGATAAAAATATCCGGCCAATCGTCACTTCCGCTGACCTTGGAATAATAGGCGTCGGAATAGGCGCCGGTGGCATAGCCGGGCGGAATCTGCGCCGCATCACCGACCAGCAGAACCCAGGCCAGGTCATTATTGGCGGCGTAAACAGAATCGATGTAATTTTTTATATTATAACTGTATTCACCAATCGAGGAAATGTTGACAATTGTCGTCCTTATTCCTTTCTGGCGTTTCCATTCGACAAACGGAAGCATGGCATCATAAAAATCATCGTATGTGATTATCAGCATATCTCCGGTCTCGGAAACCGCCGAATACTTTTCAGTCGAATGATAATAATTTAGAAATCTCCGGCTGTAAATTTGCTCAAATTCATCGATTCTGACTTTGGCGTTGTTATCTCGCTGAAGAACATTTACTTCCCCCGGGCCGACATTTACAATTTCCACTGTCATTGATGTATAAACACGCAGTGTCTTTTCGGCAGGATTATATCGAAAAGGATTTATTTCGACCACCGTCCCGCGGTGATCTCTGAGAATAAACGGGCCGCGTAAATTTGCCAGTTCTGACGGGTACCAGTCCGAGCGTGAATAAACGTCTCCGAAGACGTAAGGAATATCTTCCGGGTTAACCGATCTTTTAAGATTTCCTTTTGAGGGAATAATAGGCGTATTCAAGAAATCCACATATTCCGAGGCAATCACCTTCAATTCAATCCTGGCATCATCGGGAATGATAATACTCCGGCAAACGTGGGGAAGGGCCGGTTCTTTTTTATTCAATAACAGAGCTTCATTACCGCACTCGAGCGCATAATATTCCTGTCCATCGATAATGACGGCATCTCTGTAAAAGGCATCGATTGAAAATCGGAGAACCGTACGAGTATTATTGGATTGCTCAACAGCCACCGCCACATCTTCATCCATTGCGCCGAAATCGATTCTTTCGGCCATGGCCGTATCATTGAGGATTATCCAGAAAATCGAAATGAATGTAAAAAACAACTTCGCACGCATTGATGCCTCTCTATAATTAATATCGTCGGACGATACGTCCCCCTGAATAAGTATCTAAATGGCGGTTCGAGGCAGAATATTCAAATTCAATTAAATATATATCAATAAAAGATTTTAACAAGCAGGAAATGAGATGATTTGCATGAATTGCAACGCAAAACTGTTCAATTAAATTACCTACCCATAAAAAGTCATAATTAAAGGCCCGGTGTTGTCAACCGGGCCTTTATAATGTTTACCATTTTGTATATAATATTGAACGATTATATTAATTACTTGGCATTATATTCTATTAACCTCCAGGTCTCATCGGGAGTGATAGTTGGTTCGCCGTTCCAGACATACAGTTTCACCATGCCAACACCGGGGGTGAACCAGATTACCTTGTAAGTATCATAAATCTCGATGCCATCCGCAGTTGACGATTGCTGTATCTGATAGACATCCTCAAGATACCCGACCGGGAGATCGCCTATGGCCTCAACCGATACTACCGAATCATAGATGATATACCCGGTATCCTCGACTGTCCAGCCGTTGTTGACCCGCATCGGAAAATCATACACGAATTCCATCGGCGTATAATTGCCGACATAGACCATTTCGTTGATTATATCGACATTCTTTTCCACTGACGAATCGCTGTATATATAGGTCAATTCGTTATAATCCGACACAGTCACCAAAACCGTATCGTATATGTCGCTGCCGGTAAGATACCGATCATATTTCCAGTAATAGCCCTTAGTGAGGGGGAAATCATCCTTGATATTACGACAGTTAAGCTCACCGGTTTTGTACAGATAGTCGATTATCCGGGTAACATCGAGGATATTGAGATTGCCGTCGGGATTTACATCGGCATGATAGAAATGAAAGGGCGGATCAGCACCCTTGTAAAAATAATTTATCAACCGGACAACATCGAGTATATTCAATTTCATGTCTCCGTTGACATCCCCGCAGGCGGACTCGATTTCAAGAGTGAATTCGCATAAAATATAATCATATGGATGACTGGCCGTGGCAACTCCAATTGTCATTGCAAAGACCTCTCCGGCTTCACTTATATCCGGATCAAAAATCCAAATTCCCGTATGCTCTCCAGCGGTCCCGGGGCCTGCAAAAATCATGAAATTATAAGGCAGATCACCATAAGGATCGGTGGCATCAAAGTCGTAATAAAAATCTTGATCATGAAGTAGGTGGATTGATAATACAGGGCAATTCGTAAAATATGCCGGTTCATCCAAAGATGTTCCATAGATACATGGCATATTTAACAACAGCCATAGCAATAGTAGTGTTACTTTTTTCATCTTTCCCTCCGACTTTTTACTACTTGCTTACATAGGAAATTTAAAAAAATAAAATTTTTAAACGATTTAAGCCGATTCATGTAATCAATAATAAAAATGCCTATTCTATATAAATATAGGAAAAATCAAAAATTGGTCAAGGAAATGCTGGACAAGATAGTATATAAACGGGACAATAAAACTCGGCATTAAGGATACTATTTATCCTGAATGTAGCTTAAAATTAGACTAAATATCATCGCCGAATGGCCAGACCGGAAGATTGATTTTACGAGGTCGGTCTTGCCTTAATCCAAGAGCATAATCAGCCTGCATTAATGTTTGGATCTCGCGAGATCCTTCGTAAATCGCCGCACCTTTTGAATTTCGGAAAAACCGCTCGACCGGGTACTCGTCGGAAAAGCCGTATGCACCATGCACCTGGACAGCATCCGACGCGGCTTTTTCGGCCTCCCGGCAGGCGATCCATTTGGCCATCGCCGTTTCTCTGGTCGAACGGATACCCTGGTTCCGCATCCACCCGGCTTTCAGCCACAACAGCCGCGAGTATTCATACCCGGCCGACATATTGGCGATCATCTGCTTTACCAGTTGATGTTCGGAAATCGGGCGTTCGAATGTTTTGCGGGTCTGAGAATATTCGACACTGGCATCGAGACTGGCCTTGATCAAACCGGTCGAACCGGCCGCGACCGTGTAGCGTCCCTGTTCCAGGCAAAACATGGCTATTCCGAACCCCTCGCCTTCTTTGCCGAAAAGATTTTCGGATGGTACTTCGACATCCTGCATCGATATCCATCCGGTATTGCCCGCCCTGACTCCGAGTTTCCCGTGGATAGAACCGGTGGTGACACCGGGGAACGATTTTTCGACAATGAAACATGATATCCCACTGTGATCGCGTCTTTTCTTTTTATCCTGATCGGTCCAGGCAAAAATGAGAAAATTATCGGCGACATCAGCGAGACTGATCCACATTTTCTCGCCGTTGAGAATATATTTGTCGCCCTTTTTGACGGCGGTGGTCTGGATACCAACTACATCGGAACCGGCATTTGGCTCGGTCAGACCGAACGTAGATATTTTCTCGCCCTTGGCCTGTGGTTCCAGGTATTTTTCTTTCTGGAATTGATTACCGTATGAGAGAAGCGTCAGCGAATTGAGACCGATATGAACCGAAAGCACCACCCGGGCTGAGGCGTCAATATATTCCAATTCTTCACATGCCAAACCCAGCGAGATATAATCCATCCCGGCGCCGCCGTATTTTTCGGGAATGCAGATACCAAGAATATCAGCATCGGCCATTTTGTCCAATAATGTAGGGTCGAATTTATGGGCCCGGTCGTTTTCCTGGATAGTCGGAGCTATATATTTTTTGGCAAAATCCCGGCACAGCTCCTGTACCGACAGGTGATCATCATTTAGTTCAAAATTCATATTTTATTCCTATCTTGTATTCGGTTTGGTTATTCGCTATCGCAGTCCCTATATATAAAATATTGTCATAATTGCCAAGAGCAAAAGCCCTGCAAAAAGAGTGGAGGTAAAATTTACAAAGTCGTTGTCTGCTATTTGGTAACCGCTGTAAAAGGATGTCTCCCGGCCGCAATGCCGTTTTTTCTCCGTTATTTGATTACAAATGTGACATTTGTACTGCACCTGGACCGCCGCTCCCAATACCGAGTCAAATATTGCCCCCGTCCAGCCGGCCAGCACCGCCATAATCCAGACGGAATTTGCATACTCAATTGATCCGCCGGTAACAAAATCAACTAAATAACCGGATAATATCACGACTGCAGAACCGATCAGCGATACCGCCGTTCCCGGAAGTGATATCCCGCCTGAACGTCCCGGCTCTACAGTCTTGAAATTTGTAATCAATACCGGCTTATGGCGCGAAAGAGTACCGATTTCGGTAGCCCAGGTGTCGGCGGCGGCCTCGGCAATCGAAGTCAGGAATACAATATACCAGATGGCATTATTGGTGATTGCGAATATTACCACCGTGAGAGTCGCAATCCCGCCGTTTGCAAAAACCTGAAAAATATCCCGCGGGCCGCTTTTGCCGATCACGGCAAGCGCTTCTTCTTTATGAACCGACTTTATAAATGACAGCAGGGTGGATGTTATAAAAAAGACTATCAGCGGAACTGCGAATAATACCCCGCCCAGTCCGAAAATAATAGTTCCGATAATCATCATCCCGATTGCGCCCGACTTGGTCAGGGCGCGAAACCTGTAAGACAAAATCGCTATAAAAGCCGCCAGTAGAAATCCCGGCGCG
Organism: Candidatus Zixiibacteriota bacterium; assembly: GCA_003641425.1. GTDB lineage: Bacteria > Zixibacteria > MSB-5A5 > GN15 > PGXB01 > PGXB01. The sequence continues at coordinate 189 of QNAH01000035.1, read as the reverse complement.
ATTTGAGACAGATTTATCAGATTATACAGACTGTTTTCCAATTTCCCGGGCTCCGTTTTTTCATTAACATATACTTAAATAATATATTCCGAAAATCACACAAAATAGTGATAAAATAAAGGCGGGCCAAAAGACCCGCCCGTTTGGATTGATTGCACAGGAGATTTTACTTTGCGAATTTTTTGAATC
>QNAH01000034.1 GCA_003641425.1 Candidatus Zixiibacteriota bacterium | reverse complement strand
GACCGGCCTTCAGATGCTTCTCTGTTTCGGCGGCATGGCGGGACTTTCCAGAAAAGAAATTTTCGACAAAGCCGATGCGCTTCTTGAACTGGTCGAGATGAGTCAGTGGCGCGACACGAAAATAAAAAAATACTCCAAAGGGATGATGCAGCGGCTGGGACTTGCCCAGGCAATGCTCAACGATCCCGATATTGTCTTTCTCGATGAACCGACCGACGGGGTCGATCCGATCGGGCGCCGCCAGATCAGAAACATACTGGTCGAACTAAAAAAGCAGGGCAAGACGATCTTTCTCAATTCGCATCTGCTGGCCGAGGTCGAATCGGTCTGCGACCGGGTGGCCATTCTGGACAGGGGTCATCTTATCAAAACCGGACCGGTGCATAACCTGATCAGCATGAAACCGTCGTACCAGGTCGAAACGGTCGAACTCAACGGCGAAATTATCGAAGAAATAAAAATCGCTTTCCCCGATGCCGTTGTGGAGGAAAACAAGATCACGGTTACGCTTGACGATGAGTACCAGATCAACGGGCTGATCGATCTACTCCGCCAGAATTATATTGATATCCTGTCGATCGTTCCGCACAGAGTCAGTCTCGAGGACAGCTTCATGCAGTTGATCAGGGGAGGCAACAATGCTGAATAAATTCAATGCCGTCTTCCTCGATTCACTGCTCGAGATTAAAAGCCGTAAAATCATATATATCTATGCGGTCATCACCGCCTTCATGATACTTTTATTCGCGCTGATCCCGGCCATGCAGATACAGGGCGAAAATCTTTTCGAAAGCGACCTGCTGGGCGCCGGATTGCTGGACACAATCCTGTCGCACTTCTTTGACGGTTTTATCGGTTTTGTGATTTTCCTCATGGTTTTCGGTTCGGCGTTTTTACTGCCGTCGTACCTGGGCAAGGGACGAATCGAACTGACTTTATCGAAACCGATCAGCCGCTGGCAAATTCTGACGATGAAATTTATTTCAATCTACCTGATCCATATGGTCATTTTACTCCTGACTGTCTTTTTGATCTGGCTGACCATATCGCTTCGCCTGGGCAGTTTCTCGTGGTCGATCTTATTCGGAACGTTTTTCTCATTTGTACATTTTCTATTTATTTATGCCTTCGTTTTTGCCATCGGGGCGCTGACCCGTTCGGGTGCACTGGCCATCATGGGATATTTCGCTGTCCGATTCGCCGCCAACCTGCTTGAATCACGCGAGATAGCGTATCAATTTCTGGGCGATACTGTCTGGACATCGATACTCGACTGGATGTACTATCTATTCCCGAAATACGGCGAAGTCGGCAATAATTTTCTTTCGCTTATGCGGGGTGACGGTTTCGTCAATTTCTTCTCGATCTACACCACCTTCATCTTCAGCGCGGTGCTTTACGGTCTGACATTATATATATTCAGCCGCCGCGATTATTGAGATTATTTTTCAAAACCTGACGAAGTCTTTTTCTTTGTGGTGATCATTGATTAATATTTTTGCAGAAACAGGGTAGTACGCTGTCCATTGTAAATGCAATGTGTTTGCCGTAACGCGGACAGGGCAATGCCCTGTCCCTATAACCAATTCCATCATTGCCGGGCGGGGTTTACCCCCACCCGTGTTTGTATTATTGTCATTCCCGCGTCAGGCGGGAATCCATAAAAAATGGGTTTATTTTCTCACTTTTTAATACTTTTTCGCATAATTCCATGCCCGCCATAAGGATACACGGCCGTTCCAACATCAAGTCAATCAATGGCTTACGAGAGCGGCACCCCTTTCTCCATAACACACAGCTATACAGCGACTTACGATCATCATGTAAACCCGCCATATTTTTCGCCATAATTGTCATAAACAAATAACCTCCGGGCATAATACGCCTCTATATTAGCGCCCGTATTCCAGATCATCACCGATGTTATAGCGAAATTGTACAGGGGGATGATAATTGAATTAATTGCAGGTCGGGAGTCTTACACTCCTGACATTTCATGCGATGCATGAAAAATATTTTGTAGACAATTGTTATTATCGTTATTGATTGATGAGTTGCAGATATGAAGTTTGTTGCCCTAACAAGCCATCCCACAGCCCCTCCAAAAACTCGGGATCTTCGACAAGCTGTGGGGCACCCCGGCTTGGGGTAAGTTGATAAAGGTGGTGTCCAAAACCGTTGATTCCTTGCTGACTCCAACGCACAAGTCAATATGGAAAATATTATCAGTGGTGTCCAAAACCGTTGATTCCTTGCTGACTCCAACGGGTATTAGTCAGGGGAAAAATGAACTCCTGGTGTCCAAAACCGTTGATTCCTTGCTGACTCCAACAACGAAGCCATAAAGCAGATAAATCAAAGGGGTGTCCAAAACCGTTGATTCCTTGCTGACTCCAACTTGATTACACACAACAATATGTCCGGCTTAGGTGTCCAAAACCGTTGATTCCTTGCTGACTCCAACTTCCGGACACTCTTATATACGGGAATGAGAGGTGTCCAAAACCGTTGATTCCTTGCTGACTCCAACTAAGAAGTGGTATCGGAATGGTAAGCTCCAGGTGTCCAAAACCGTTGATTCCTTGCTGACTCCAACAAAAAAGTCATAGGCTCGTTGTTTGCTGTCGGTGTCCAAAACCGTTGATTCCTTGCTGACTCCAACCCGACACAACCGGGGCAAACATATTGGATAGGTGTCCAAAACCGTTGATTCCTTGCTGACTCCAACTAAACTACATGAAGAAACTGATAAATTTTAGGTGTCCAAAACCGTTGATTCCTTGCTGACTCCAACGCATTGTCTCTAAGCCCATGGCTGCTTTTCTATTATCTCACCAAAGTCAAAAAAAAATGCTTCAGTCCCCCTGCCAATACAGTGAATTCTACGGTTTTCTGTCTCCGGTACCGGGATCCGCTTGTTGGTACAATTTGTATCCGCGAAGCTTTTGGCCGGCCAACGACTGACGCCGGTGGACTCACGACAAGACAGTGATATATATTTAAAAAATATGGTTCATAGTGTCAAGTTTTTTCTAATTATGACAATGGTAATCCTATATTACCCCAAAAGACACCCCCTAATACACGAGCGGCATTTTCGTCCGGATCACCCTCAAAGGCACAATCATTATATTCACAAATAAAGCATGCTCCGCGTTTATCTGTTTTATTTTTTTGAAGCCTTTTTTTGTCATTTTGTTGTCGTCCGCACGCTCCGCAAAATTGTGATGAAAACATATAAGGCACAGTAACAACTCGCATACCACTTTCAACTGCCTTTTCAATGACTTTATGCCGTATTAAGCCAAAAGGGAAAAATGCCAAACGACGCTTTTTATCAATATCAAACTCATTGAACATCATGGGGCGAAAATCACGCAAACTTTCAAACACAATAAGGTCGGCCCTCAATTTTTTTGCACTCTTTATGATTTGGGACGCGTTTATCCTTACCCAATCACGATGCATCCAACCTATATGAAGGCTAAGTCGACGCATGTCTTGCTCGGTTGGAGTGGGATTGCCACTCGCTTCACGTTTTTTTATAATTTGTTTATTTTGCTCAGCCAATTTGTCCAGGTGAACCTTGATGTGATATTGATTAAGTCCCTTCTCTTTAAAAAGTAATTGCTTTTGCTTGTCTATACCCTTGTTGTTTCTTCTTTTCTTAATTTCATAGTTGGATTTATATACACGATCGTATTTTACTATTTGTAAACGTGAACTTTCTTGAAATTGCCGTCCAACAAAAAAAGCAGTAGCGCAACTGGACGTTCCCAAATCTACCGCCAAAACCCTCAATTCCTTATCAAAAATACCAATAAAACCATCCCTTAAGCGAAGACGCACTTTTTCCAGTAATGCCTGGTCTTTCTCCTGTATCAGCCTACTCCGTGAACGCAGTTCGTCAAGTTCATCCTGCTTTATATTGATGCGCGATGGCCTGTGTGGCATTTTAAATCGAAAACCCACCCGGGCGCGCGTGCCTATAAAATGTACAAGAACGCTTGTAATTTCCGTGTCAATCGGCTGTACATCATAATCAACTGGCCATGGCTTAAAACCAAATGAAAGAAATTGTCCTTCCGCCATATCATCAAGCCGAAGCTTTATAATTGAATTGTCATAATCAGCTTCAAAATAGTCTCTCCCAAAAATTTTTGACACTGTTCTTTGCCGGGTTGACGGATAAGCAAAGACCGGCTTTCTTGGCTCTCTAAGAAAGTACTTACGCCATTCTCTATAAGTTTCTTCCAAACTAAGATACTTGTCCGGCAAGTCTTTTAGAAGTACATAATACTTTCTACATGATTGGGTGTGCACATTATATATACATTCAGTGTCCAGTCTTAAGCAATGGGGCAATTGTCCGTCAAATTTATTTATTAAGGAAATTTCGTTTAAACCCAAATATTCAAGATAATTATCCCAAGCTTGCGGAAACCAGCTCCGGGCCTGTGGAATTTTATCCAATAATACCTTAATTGCTTCCCGCTTAGTTAAATCTCTTCGCTTCTTGCGTATGTTAATGTACATCATTGCGTTCGCAGCAAAATATTTTTTATGTGCAGAATGCTTCTTTAAGAAATCTTGATACCTTTTACATTTTTCTGAGTGATTATTATATTCGCCTCCCACTTTAATTCTTACTCCGGCATAATTACAATTGTCCCTATTCTTCTTTAGGTGTGACCATCTGCAAATATTTGGATTTTTTTTAGAAATTTCCAATTCGTCAAATACCTTATTAAAAGTATTTCTTATTTCCTCAGTTAATTTCGGGTGGTCATTCTCCCATACCTTTTTTTTCTCCAGGAATTCTTTTATATTCATTTCCCAATTCTTGTATGTACGAATAAAACGAGTATTTATCCATTCAACCGCAGATCGCAGCAGTACCATTTTATGTTGGAATTCATAATTTTTAATTCTTTGAAGCATACGTTTCGCAGCAATTGTACGAGGGACAGATTGTATTGATTCCAGTGACATCAGTAATTGTCTTTCTAACTCAAAATTTGCTACATCGGTCACTTGCCTCCAACCAACCGCCATCTCAAAGACTACAAGACGTACGCTGTCAATATTTGTTTCCTCCTGATTAACAACAAAATTATGCGGCTCTAGAATAAAATCCCAAAATGGCTCAGTATTTGGGATGTTGTGTTTGCCATTTGGACGAATAGACATAAGCCATTGGCATATTTCCGAAACATCTGTGTTGAATTGCTCAAAATTCCTGCGTAGTGTAATTACTTTTGCCTTAAATGATTTTCGCTCCTCGCCAGGTAATCGACGCATACCACGAGTAATAGTCCGTTCTTCACGGTATCTTGTTCTATTCATTTTATCTTACCATCACGCTATATTGAATAACACCGGCAATGATATAGTAATATATTAATGAATCCATTATCACGCAATCACAAAATTTTGCTATCCGTCTTTTTTATTATTTTAAATGCCGATAAGACGGCCGCATGATACATGGTAAGATTTGTCTTGTTTGGAAAGAGGAATATTTGTGTCAAAAGAGGCGGGATCGCCGCGTCGCTCGAAGACTCGCTCCTCGCAACAGCCTTTTTATTACATCGTCCACAAAATCGTTACAGATTCGGTGATGATTTAGGTGTGGGGGCAATTATAAGGGGAGGAATATGGGAATTAATAGAAGTGTCAGGTCTCATTTCCGCCATAAGGCAGAAAAAGGACCTGACACGACAATAATGCGACATTATGGGGGCGTATTGATATACGCCCCGGTGTCGGGTGCGGCGACCCGACACCACATTGATATATAAGCAGGTATTCAGAGATGAAACACCATAAATACAGTACTATAAAACCGGTGATGATTTTGATAGCGCGGAAAAATGTGATATTCAAACATGCGCATACGACAAAACAAAACCGAATATTTGTAATTCAGTGAGAGCATTCATAGTACAGCGAAAAAAATCGTCATTTTCGGCAAATTCGGCCGAAAATCGTTACTGTTTCTATAGAAAAATTGCCGCGGACAGGGAGGTGTCAGGTCCCATTTCCACCGGAGGAGAAAGAAGGACCTGACACGACATTAAAATGAATAACTGTTCTATGAATGTAATAAAAAAGCGCCCGTCCGGAAAAGACGGGCGCCCGCGTTGAGACCTTCCTCAAGCAAATGAGGCAAATGATTTTATCTTATAACTCGTCCATCGACCCGGGCGATACTGACATCGCCGGAGCTGTCGTCGATGATCTCAACATCCTGTTTGACATAGCGGATACGGATATCGCCGGAGCCATCGCCGACCAGTACACTGCCGCCGATCCTTCTCACCGAGATATCCCCGGAACCGTCATCTATCTCGACATCGCCGGTGACTTCCTTGATATGTATCTCACCGGAACCGTCATCGATAACCAGGTTACCATCCAGGTTGACAATATATATTTCACCGGAACCGTCGTCGATATCGGTATGGCCCTTGATAAGCTCCAATTCCAGATCACCGGAACCGTCATCGATGGTGACCTCGCCATTGATATTCTCGATGCGGGTATCGCCCGAGCCGTCATCGATAGTAAGGTCCATATCGACGGGGATACGGACATTAAGGTTGACCATCGATGATTTACGGCCGAAGAGTGTGAACGATGACAGCGATTTATCGAAATGACTTCGGAGGACGGCATGTCCCCTTTTTTCTCTGATATCCAGCCGCAGATGTTTATCGATAAAGTCTTGAGCCTTTTTTCTGTTCATCCCCTCGATGACGATTTCGGCCTCGACCTCGATATTCTCGAGTCCCTCGACTCCTTCGACCATCAAATACCCGGCGCCGCAGTCGATTTCCAGTTCGGTTATATCGGCGGCGCTGAGGCTGAGATCTTTTGTTTTGACATAATCGGCAAAAGCCGGAGCAAAGAGGATAATATTGATTATAAGTGATAGCAGGAATTTTCTCATGACGGCTCCTTTGCTATTTTTTATGATTTATAAATTAGACGCGGATTTTTTGCGAAGGTTGCAGATATCACCCTTTTTTTCTGCTGACTGTCTCGGTGATGTTGCGGTAAGCGATAATCGCTCCTATCAGGCAGAGAATCCCGGCGGCGTAGAACGGAAGCTGGAAAAATATCACGGCCAGGATACCCGCAACAAGCGGTCCGACCGCCATCCCGAAACCGAATCCCATGGTAATCATGCTCATCTGCCGCCCCTCTCCCCCGCTTTTGCCCATATCGCCGACCAGCGCGAAAGCGGGGGCGGCGATGGCTCCCGAGGCCAGCCCCTGGATGACACGCAAAGCGATCAACTGGGAGAGGGTGGTAACCTCACCCATGAGCGCCGACACCGGCGCCATGAGTATCAATCCGCCGATAATCAGCGGTTTACGGCCGATTCGGTCGGAGAGACGGCCGATCGGTATCTGGAGGATGATGCGTCCGGCCATCATGGAGCTTATAGCGATACTGAATCCGAGAGCGTCGATACCAAGTTTGGCATTGAATTCATTTTCAAGCGTGGTCACCATCGAGAATGAAAAAGCCATGATAAACGTTGCGACCATGGCGCTCAGGATACCGGGATTGATTAGATTTCGGTCGAATATTTTGAACTGTTTCGTCTCGGAATTGTTGTTTTCGACCGGCACTTCACGCACCCACATTTGCACCAGGATCACTGCCAGAAATATAAAAGCCGTACCGGTATAAAAGACGGCATTGAAACCGAATTTGACATGAATCAGACCGCCGATCACCGGTCCGGCGGTAAACCCGATCATGCGGAGCATGGAATAGATGCCCATCGAGCCGCCGCGGGTTTCCTTTTTGGTCACCGCCGCCATGAGGGCCATCGAGGCCGGAATGGTGACGGCAATACCGACTCCCTGCAATCCGCGAAGGGCAACCAGGTGCAGGTAGCGGTCGGCCAGTGAGAAGCCGAAAGTACCGAGCCCCATGATAAGCATGCCGGTCTGGATCAGGATTTTACGGCGCCCGAGGCGGTCGGAAAGAGCGCCCATGAAGGGCTGGAGAGTGGAATTTATCAGGCCGTAGAGGGATATCAGCACCCCGACCATTATCGGCACCGCCCAGTCAACCGCCAGCGAGGGCAATTCGGCGACATAGATGGGTATGATGATGAACAGGATGCTGTTGCCGATGGCCTCGGCCATTCGGGCGATGGAGAGCGCGACAACATGACGGTTGCCGCCGATGGAGGAAAAGAAATGCGTGTTCATATTGTAAAGTAATTTAGCGAATGATTTAAAAAAATCAAGGGGGGAGATTTTTGTAGAGATTTAACAAAAATGTCAGGTGCTTTTTCGCTTCCCTCTCTTATGGGTTCAGAGTTTTCGACAGAACCCTCCGCCCTTTGGGCTCCGGGCAGGGTCCTGACCCAACTGACAGGACATCGAATTTAATATTTCATTTGTTTAGATTCTGTATCATGTCGGTGATTTTGGACAGGTGGTGGTCGTCGTGCTCGGCGATGAATTCGGCCAGGTCAATCAGGCGCATCTGGATATCGAGCCGCCGGTGATAGGCCGACCGGGCGACCTGTTCGATAGTCATCTCATCGAAACGAGTCACAAGTATTTCACGCTCGGTGCGGAATTTTTCGAGAAGTGATTTGACCTCGGCTTCATTATGGTTGACTTTGGCTGTGACGGTGTTGGTGATATTGGCCGGACGGAATTCCTCGAGACCGGCATGGAAATCGTCAATACGCCCGTGCCAGAGCGCTTCGACATCGCCGAGATGCCCGACCGTTTCCAGAATCGACCAGGCATCGCCATCTTTGTGTTTGAGGATATCCTCAGACAATGAGGCAGTTTTATCCTCGAGTCGAGCCGGAGTGCCGCGGAGACGTTCGATCACCAGCGGAAACATCTCCGGTGAAAGGTCGAATTTAAATTTGCGCTTGACCCAGATAATATTGTTTTGCATCTCCCCCTCCGATTTTGATTAGTGGTGTCGGGTATATTAGCCCGACACCACAAGAATAATCTATCCAAGTGAGCCGATTTCTTTTTCGACTTCTTCGAGGATTTCACACGATTTGACCAGTTCTTTCATCCTGGTGTGATCCGGGTAGAGCGGCCGGTCGATCTCGAGAAAATCGACATATTTGCGGACAACCTCTTTGGCTTTGGCGGTCCCTTTGCCGAAATTATAATCCCTGAAATCGAGCGCCTGTGCCGCCGCCATCAGTTCGATGCCGAGAACACCGTAGGCGTTATCGAGTATCTGGAAATTCTTAATGGCGGTATTCATGCCCATGGAAACAAAATCTTCCTGATCGGCCGCGGCCGGGATCGACTGAATTGAGGCCGGGGTTGAGAGGATACGCTGTTCGACGATTTGCATGTCGGCGGTGTACTGGGAAAGCATCAGTCCGGAAAACATCCCGGCGCCTTTGGTCAGAAACGGCGGCAAACCGACGCTTAAAGCAGGATTATTGAGACGATTCATGCGCCGTTCGGACATCACCGAGACCATGGTGATGCAATATCCGGCCATGTCCATCGGAACGGATACCGGTGTTCCCTGGAAATTGGCCCCTGAGAGCTGAAGATTTTCATCGGGGAAGAAAATCGGGTTGTCGCCGACACCGTTGAGTTCGATTTCGACCTGCGAGCGGGCGTAAGCGAGGGCATCATGGGCGGCGCCGATCACCTGCGGTGTCGAGCGCATCGAGTAAGCATCCTGCACCTTGCATTTGACCTTACCCTCGGCAAGGTCACCACCGGCCACCATACTGCAAATAGCCCTGGCGGAGCGGATAGCACCTTTGAAGCCGCGGACTTTATGCAGTTTCGGCGTGTACGGTTTCATATTGGCTTTGAGCGCCTCGAGCGACATGGCGGCCGCTATTTCGGCCTGCTTGAGCCAGCGATCGGCATCGTACAGAAAAATTGCACTCATAGCGGTCAGGACATTTGAGCCGTTGATGGTAGCGAGCCCGTCGCGAGCCTTGAGCCCGGGAATCGGTATTCCGGCGCGATCCATAGCTTCTTTGCCCTCGAGCAGTTCGCCCTTGTAATAGGCTTTGCCCTCGCCGAGCATCAGAAGCGCGATCTGAGACATCGGGGCCAGATCACCACAGGCCCCGACAGAGCCTTTCTGGCAGACAAAGGGTGTGACGCCTTTGTTGAGCATATCCACCAGGGTTTGAGTTATTTCGAGGCGGTTGCCGGAATTGCCATGGGCGTGGACATTGATCCGCGCGGCCATGGCGCCTCTGACGTATTCTATCGGAGCCGGATCGCCGATTCCGGCGGAATGATTATATATCAGGTATTTCTGAAAATCTTTGACCTGCTCGTCAGAAAGAACAACCTCGGAAAATTCGCCAATCCCGGTATTGACGCCGTACATGATTTCTTTGGCCTCGATTTTTTTCTCGAGCATGGCGCGGCATTTGTTGATCCGCTCGGCCGCGGCGGGATCGAGTTCGACTTTTTCATTATACCGGGCGATGGCGACCAGTTTTTCGATGGTCAGCCCGGAACCGTTTAATTTTACAGTCATATATACCTCTCGAATTTATATCTGATATGATTTATGTTTTGCGAATATTTTTGATATGAGCTGGGGGCTATTCATCCTGGAGCCCGGACGAGCTTTTCGGCTGATAGCGGGGAATATGCGAAACCGGGTATTGAGCCGGTTTTGACTTAAAATTTCCATATCTCAAATAAGTGGTCATAACATAAAATAATATATTACACCGGATCCAAAAGTCAATCGTTTTGCATTTTATAAACGGGATCAGGATCCTGTCATTTTAAGAATAGCTTACCGGCAGACCGTTCTTTATCCATGATCTGTATGTCGGGCATTTTCCATTGAGGGATAATGAGTTAGGACTATCCTGACAATCCAGTATAAACCCATCAAAAAAAGGTTCTGAAACGCGTATAATATGTTAATCCTATAACCGGGTCTTCATACCCGATTCACAGTTTAATTATCAGAGATTTATCAATAAATCATCAGGATTGAATTATTACAACATACCGGACAACTCCCGAATTCACGGGTAAGACGCTCTCTTCCTGCGTTTCCGGGGAAATGATGAATTAATCAAGCATGGGGGAATTTTACATGAGACGTGCACTGACAGCAGTTATTGCCGCGGCAATAATATTTGGCTGCGCGATCGGTACTCTTGGCGAGGATGAACCTTACGAGGAAGGCTCGGTCTGGGAATTGTCTATGGTCAAATCGGAAGCCAATATGTCCGATCATTACCTGAAAGATCTGGCCAGCTTATGGAACAAGATCATGGCCGAGGCAAAGAATCAAGGTATGGTTTTGTCTTACAAGGTCCTTGTCGGCGAAGCGGCCAATCCGGATGACTGGGATATTTTGTTGATGATTGAATTTGAAAACTACGCCGTATTGGACAACATTGATGACAAATTCGACGCCATCATGGAAAAAGTGGCAGGCACCGAGGAGGAGCTGACCAAAGCTAATATCGAGCGGGCCAAAATACGCGAGATATACGGCGGCAAGCTGATGCAGGAGATCATATTCAAATAGGAATATTGATTGAAATCGCCGGTCAAAATGGCCAGGTCGAAATACCTGGCCATTTGTACTGATGCTACAATGATATGTTAAATTATACTTGTCCGCGTACATCTGAAATTTCAAGAATCAATTGGCTTTAAGATTCTTTCTTTATCTACTTGATGGGAACAATTACCATTACCTATTGTTTATAAGGTTCGATCCATGAGGGAAATGGGACTTTTATTTTATATATAAATTGCATTATGAATATGAAAATATATTTTAATCTGCAAAATTCAAAAAACAGCATTTACGTTTAATCAATATTTAAATGGGAGATGCAAATGGAACAGGCAATGGAGTGGTTGTATGCTTTTGGGGCCGAGTATGGTCTCAAGATCATCGGCGCCTTACTGATATTCATCATCGGTAAGATGGTAATCGGTATTATCACCGGCGCTTTGAAACGCGCCTTCAAAAGAAAATCGACGGATGAAACTTTATCGAAATTTGTCATCAGCCTGACAAGAATCTTCCTGCTGGTGGTTGTCATACTGGCCTCGCTGAGCACTCTCGGGGTTGAGACGACGTCGTTTGTGGCCATCATCGGTGCCGCCGGTCTGGCAATCGGCTTTGCATTGCAGGGTTCGCTGTCTAATTTTGCGGCGGGGATCATGCTGATCATATTCCGCCCTTTTGAGGCCGGTCATTTTGTCGAGGCGGGCGGCGCGACCGGGACGGTCGAGGCGATCAAGATTTTCAACACGGTTATGAAAACTCCAGACAACAAGACAATCATAATTCCCAACAGTGCTGTCACCGGCGGCAATATCACCAACTATTCGGCCAAGGATACACGCCGAATCGATATGGTATTCGGTATCGGTTACGACGACGATATCAAGAAGGCCAAAGAGATCATGGAGGGTATAATCAGGGCCGATTCGCGCATTCTCAAGGATCCGGCCCCGGTGGTCCGGGTGCTGGAGCTGGGTGACAGTTCGGTCAATTTTGCGGTGCGCCCGTGGGTAAAAACAGCCGATTACTGGGATGTTTATTTTGACCTGATGGAAGGGATCAAGTTTGCCTTTGATGAGAAGGGTATTTCGATTCCTTATCCGCAGACCGATGTTCATTTGCATCAGGTTCAGGCGAGTTAAAAGAATATAATCAGAACTTGACGGCGGATTGTAACGGCCCGCCGTTTTTTTATTAGGATTATTTCAAAATAAATCCAGTTGCTCGTTCTCGTCCAAAATCTTCTTCAGAACATACCAGATATTGCGAGCATCGTCGATGCCGCGGTGATGGGTCCCCTCGAATTCCAGACCGCTTTTCTTTACCGCCCGGCTGAGGCCGTATTTTTTATTGCGGTGT
>QNAH01000033.1 GCA_003641425.1 Candidatus Zixiibacteriota bacterium | reverse complement strand
TCGGTCGGTGCTGTTAATTCGGAGGACGAACTCAGCGGTTTTATCGGTAAACAGCTTAATATGGGAACGCTTCGGCTCTCCGATGTCGAGTTGAACCCGGAAATCGTCAAGTTGATCCCGGTCGATATTGCCCGCAAATTCAATGTCATCGCCATATCAAAACTAAATAAAAATCTGATCGTCGCTATTTCCGATCCCAACAATATTTATGTTCTCGATGCCATAAAATTCATCACCGGCTGTTCCATTCAGCCGGTCATTTCTCCGGAAAAATCCATCGAGAAAGCGATTGAGGCTTACTACCGGGACGACAGCGGGTTCTCGAGTATTATCAAGGGCCTGGAGGACGACAGCAGTCTGGAGTTGGTCGAAACCGAGGAAGGGCCGTCGGAGGCCGATCTGCAATCGGCCATTCAGGATAAACCGCTGGTCAAACTGGTTGATTCGATTATCGCCGATGCCATCCGAAGCGGCGCCTCCGATATTCATTTTGAGACTTATGAAAAGCGTATCCGTGTTCGCTTCCGTATTGACGGTGACCTGCGGGAGATGCCGCTCCTGCCGTTCAAGTACCGGGCGGCCATCGTCTCTCGTTTGAAAGTTATGGCCGATCTCGATATCTCCGAGCGGAGACTGCCGCAGGACGGGCGAATCAAAGTCAAGATTCATGAGCGGACGGTCCATCTGCGTGTTTCGGTTCTGCCGACCATTTTCGGCGAGAAGGTGGTCATGCGAATTCTCGACCCGAAGGCGCTGATGGTGGATATGACCAAGCTTGGATTCGCGTCGGCTTCGTTGAAAAAATTCGATGAGGCTATTCACCTTCCTTACGGCATCATTCTTGTCACCGGCCCGACCGGATCAGGTAAAACGACCACGCTTTATTCGGCCCTGAAACAGATCAACACGGTCGATAAGAATATCATGACTGCTGAGGATCCGGTCGAGTTCAACTTCGACGGCATCAATCAGGTTCAGGTAAAATCCGAAATAGGCCTGACTTTTGCCGCGGCCCTGCGGTCGTTTTTACGTCAGGACCCCGATATTGTCATGGTCGGTGAGATCCGTGACGGCGATACGGCTGAAATCGCCATCCGGGCCGCTCTTACCGGTCACCTGGTGTTTTCGACCCTGCATACCAACGATGCTCCTTCATCCATAAATCGTCTGGTCGATATGGGCATTCCCAATTATCTGGTGGCCGGCGCCACCCGTCTTATTATGGCCCAGCGTATGACACGGAAGATATGCAATAATTGCAAGGAAGAGTACCAGCTTACCGATGAACAGATCAGTTCTCTGAACGTGCCCGATGAGATACTTAAAGATGTCAAGGCCTTTCGCGGCAAGGGATGCAGTGACTGTAACAACTCCGGTCTTTCCGGAAGAACCGGTATTTACGAGGTGATGCCGATATCCCGTAAAATCGAGCAAATGATTCTGGCCAATGCCTCCGAAAACGAACTGCGGGACCAGGCCGTTAAGGAGGGAATGCTCACCCTGAGAATGGCGGCCGTGGATAAAATGAAAAGCGGTATCATTTCGATCGAAGAGGTTTTTGCCGCGACTTCCTGAAAAAACACGCAGACGGCTCGGGCATCTGAATTCCTTACAATCCAAAGAGTTAAGCGCGAAAAGAAATTAATTAATCCTTCAAGATTGTCATGATATTTCCGATAAATATAATGATGACTTGTCTGAAGATACACCCTTAGCAATCGGGAGAAATTATGGTTGGATTACGACAGCTTCTGGAAGAAATGGTAAAGATGGATGCATCTGACCTGCATATCACAGTCGGCTCTCCCCCTGTATGCCGGGTGGACGGCAAGCTGGTAAAGATGGCGTATGATATTTTGACACCGGATGATACCAAGAAGCTTGCGTACTCGATAATGAATGAAAAACAGCGGTTGAAATTCGAAACCAGTTCCGAGCTCGATCTTTCTTTCGGTATCGAGCAGATGAGTCGTTTCCGCTGCAATGTTTTTATGCAGCGGGGCAATGTGGCCGTGGCGCTTCGCCAGATTCCCTACAAAATCCGGACATTCGAGGAACTGGGACTTCCCAAAGTGATAGCCGATATGGCCAAGCTCCCGCGCGGACTGGTCCTGGTGACCGGCCCGACCGGTTCAGGTAAATCAACGACCCTGGCGGCCATTATAGATAAAATAAACAAGGAGCGCCAGTGCCATATTATAACAGTCGAGGACCCAATCGAGTACCTGCATCGTCATCAGCAATCGATAATCAACCAGCGCGAAGTTTACAGTGATACGCAGTCGTTTTCATCGGCCCTTAAATATGCCCTGCGCGAGGATCCCGATGTCGTCCTGGTGGGTGAGATGCGTGACCTCGAGACGATCGAGGCGGCCCTGAATATAGCCGAGACAGGTCACCTTGCGTTTGCAACCCTGCATACCAATTCGACATCGGAATCGATCAACCGAATCATCGACGTCTTCCCGACCAACCAGCAGGAGCAGGTCAGGATTTCGCTGTCGTTCAGCCTGCAGGCAATCGTATCGCAGTGTCTTATTCCCCAGATGGGCGGCGGCCGGGCAATGTCGATGGAGGTCATGATCTGTACCCCGGCTATCCGCGCTTTAGTACGTGACGATAAAGTTCATCAGATATATAGCATGATACAGTCCGGTCAGAAATACGGTATGTGCACCATGAACCAGTCCCTGGCCAATCTGTATAATGCCGGCAAAATCTCAATAGGTGATGCCATGAGTTTCAGTTCCAACGTGCAGGAGCTGAATGAAATGTTGTCGAGGACGAAATCACCGGCGATGGTGTAAGCCCGGTTTGTGAAGGGAGCTGTTATGCCCGTCTTTGAATACAAAGGAAAGACCCTGACCGGCGCACCCGTGCAGGGCGAACTCAACGCCAAAGACAGACCCGAACTCGAAAGGATTCTGCGCCGTAACCGGGTCCTGGTGTCGAGTATCCGCAAAAAACCGGCAGAGCTTAAATTTAAAATGGGCACCGGTATCAAGAAGGTCGAGATATCACGGTTTACCCGGCAGTTCGCGACCATGATCGGAGCCGGTTTGCCGATGGTGCAATGCCTGGAAATTCTGGCGGCCCAGATGGAAAATAAAGAATTATGCAAAATCATTTCCGAGGTCAAACAGTCCGTCGAGGGCGGTTCGACGCTTTCGGAGGCCTTGAGAAAACACCGTAAAGTATTTGATGATTTATATGTCAATATGGTCGAGGCCGGTGAAATGGGCGGCGCCCTGGATACGATTCTTGTCCGGCTGGCGGTTTATCGTGAAAAATCAGACGCCCTGATTCGCAAGGTCAAAGGCGCCATGATCTATCCGGCCGTCATCGCGGTTGTGGCCGTCGGCGTAACCCTGGCAATGTTGACTTTTATTGTCCCGGTATTCGCCAATATGTTCGGTAGCCTTGGCGCGGAACTGCCAAAACCGACTCAGATCGTTCTCGGGATAAGTAATTTCCTTCAGTCCAATTTTCTTTTTCTTGGGATGGGCCTTATAGCCGCCGTCATCGTTTTTATCTACTGGGTAAGGACTCCGGGAGGACGGGCAACATTCGATAAATTCATAATCAACGCTCCCGTAATCGGTAATCTTATCCGTAAGTCGGCGGTGGCCAGGTTTACCCGGACACTCGGCACCCTGCTGTCATCGGGTGTGTCCATTCTCGATGCCCTCGATATCACCGCCAAAACCGCCGGCAACACCGTCATCTCCAATGCGATCAAAAAATCAGTTTTGTCGATCGCCGAGGGTGATACCATCACGGCACCGCTTAAAGAGTCGGGCGTCTTTCCTCCGATGGTGACGCAGATGATCTCCGTCGGTGAGAAAACGGGCGGTCTGGACGACATGCTTCAGAAAATCGCTGATTTCTATGATGAAGAGGTGGATGAAGCGGTGGGCGCCCTCACCTCGGTCATCGAGCCGATCGTGATCGTCGTTATGGGTGTAGTTATCGGTGGTCTTCTGGTGGCGATGTACCTGCCGATGTTCGATATTATCGGAAAGATATAAAGGGAATAAATAAATGAGGGCGCCTGACTGGCGCCCTTTTATTTTGATATGAACAGCAGGACAATATCCATAAATTCGGGGTGGCTCCTTTCGCTTCGTCTGGCCACCTATGTTCTCATATCGGGTGTGGTTATCTACTGGTTGCGGTACCCGGGTTTTCTGAATCTCCCGTTCTTTGCCTATTCATTTCTGACGCTGCTGCTGCCGCTTCTTGTCCTTTTCAAAAAATACAGTGATTTTCCATTTCTTCAGAAGGCGATCCCGATCGCCCAGATAATCTGCGAGATAATCGTCGAGGTCGGAATAATCTATGCTACCGGAGATGTAAGTTCGGCCTTTTCGGGGATATTCATATTGACCATCATCTCGGCGTCGCTGGTGACAAATCTGGCCGGGACGCTTGGGCTTACCTCGCTGGTATCCTTTTCATACGCATTTGTGGTCTGGCTGGGGATGTCTATCGGCGGCGACCAGGGATTATCAACCCCCACCCTGAAGGTGATTTTCTCAACGGAAGACGCCGCCTTTTACCATATATTCCTTCATATTCTGACCTTTTATCTGGTCGCCTTTATCTCCGGGTTTCTTGTCGAGCGGTTGAAGCGTAAGGACCGGGAGCTGGCAGATACATCGCTGGCCCTTAAGCAGGCCAAGCTCGAAACCGACGATATTCTGAAACATCTCAATTCGGGACTCTTTACCATTGACCGCGATGGAAAGATCGTTTATTTCAATCACGCCGCCGAAGAAATCCTGGGTTATAATGAATCCGAGGCTAAAGGCCGGGATATGCGTGATCTGTTCAGCGGCCGCATGCCCCAACTGGTGGAGAGTCTTCTGGAGGTCCTCAATTCAAAGAAACAGACACCGCGAAATGAGATGGAGATTATAAACAGGGACGGGATCAAAATCCCGCTCGGTATGTCGACCTCGCTCTTGCTGGATACCAATAAAACTGTCCGGGGGGTTATTGCCATATTCCAGGACCTGACCGAAACGAAAAAGATGGAAGAGCAGATACGGGCCGCGGATAGGCTTGCGGCTGTCGGCGAATTATCGGCCGCCATCGCCCATGAAATTAGAAATCCGCTGACGGCGATATCGGGTTCGGTGGAGGTTTTGAACAGCGAGATCGATGTTTCCGGCGAAAATCGGCGCCTGCTCGACCTGATTTTGAGAGAATCCAACCGCCTTAACGATATCCTGTCTGATTTTCTGCTTTATGCTCGAAGCCGGCGTGTCGCTTTCAACCGCGTGGAACTGTGCCATCTGATAAGTGAGGCGGTCGAGGTGGTCAAACATCATCCATCCTACGGGCCCAATATTTCGGTCAGATTGATATCGCACGATTCGGTGGTGTATATATTCGGCGATGAAGACCAGATAAAGCAAATACTTATAAATCTGCTTGTCAATGCCTTCGAAGCAATCAATAAAGATTTGGGTGAAGTCACCATTTCCATCGATTCCGATAAGCATGGTAAAGCGATTGTCCGGATTTCGGATGACGGCCCCGGTATCGATGACAATACGATTTCCAATATATTTAACCCGTTTTATTCGACAAAGCAGTATGGAACCGGTCTGGGCCTTTCGATCGTACAGCGCCTTGCCGGAAATCTCGATATCGATCTATCCTGCAAATCGACTGTCGGAGAGGGAACCGTCTTTACTCTCAAATTCAATCAGAAGCCGAATATGAAGAAAATCGATACGGAGAAAGAGGCCGTAACGGCCTGATTCCGCACGAACCGGATTATTTCGTTCTATTTGGGCTTGATTTTCAATTTCCATTGTATAAATTAGAAAATCTTTGAAAAATGAAAGGCAGGTCTATAAAAATGTGTATGAGAAATCTGTTAATTGTAACAATGTCGTCGATTCTTGTTATTTTCGGATTAATCGGGTGTAAGGTCGATTCATTGACTCGTGATGAAATTGCGGCGAATGATTTCCCTCTGGTTATGATCGATTCGGAAGTACCGGTGATGGCTTCGCAATTGTATCATCGGCTGGCTGACAGCGATCTTCTTGAAGAGGGCGGATTTCTCGATTCCTCGATGTATTTCGATACCCTCAACGCCATTGTTCTCGATTCACTGATCTCGTATGAAGCAAGCAAGGTCGATCTCAAGGAGGATCCGGTGCTTTACCGGAATTTCTTCCTGTTGTTCAAAGAATTTTATTTGAAATATCTTTATCAGCATCTGGTCCTTGATTCAATAGATACCGATTCATTGGAAATAGTGGATTATTATAAATCAAATCCTGAATATTTCACATATCGCGAGCAGGTCCGGGCGAGACAACTGGTAATTTCTGCCGAGGGATTAAGAAAAGGGAAGGATTCCCTCCTTTATAAAGACTACTCGATGGAACAGCTTGATTCCATGGCCCGCAAGCGTGTCTATGATTTACGGGAGAAAATCGATTCCGGGGCGGAATTTGGCAATCTTGCCTATGACTTTTCCATGCATCGGGAATCCGGGAAAAAAATGGGCGAACTGGGTTATTTCTTCAGGTATACATACAATAAAGAATTCGAAGATGTTGCCTTCTCCCTGCCGGTCGGAGAAATATCTCAGCCGTTCAAATCGCCGGATGGCTGGCATCTTGTCGAGGTGATCGATCATATCGATTCGGGCCTTGCCGATCTGACCCCGCAAATCTATGAAGAGGCCCGAAAACGCTACCTGAGTGAAAATGCGAGGAGTATTTATACCGATCTTATGGATTCGCTTCTTCTGGCGTCCACCATCAAATTCAATGATGAAGCCCTGAGCGGGAATATACACACCGTCCCCGATACGACGTGGGCGGCGGTCATCAACGATATCGACACGATAACATTTCACCGGCTGCCCGATTACCTGCACCAGTATAAACAAGGCGTTGGACTCGACAGCATCGATCTGGGACTGATGCACGATATGCTGACTTACCGTGCCGTCGAGTACGTCCTGATGCAGGCGGGCGATAAAATGGGATTTAAGGATGATCCCGAAGTCGTTAAAGAAAGACATTCCATCTATCATAAGTATGCTCAGATTTTCGTAAAAAAGAAGAGCCGTGACCTGGACTATCGACCGGCGGACAGCCTGATAGAGAAATATTACAATGAAAATATCGACAAATTCGTTATCAAAAAGCCGTTGAATGTGCAGCATATTATTGTCGATGATTCCCTGTTCGGTGAATTTTTAAGGGACCAGGCACTTTCGGGGATCGAATTTCTCGATCTGGCCCGGCAATATTATCCCGGGTCGGAAGAAATCCGCGTGGCGGCGGCCGATCTTGGTTATATCGGGCCCGGCGAAATGCCCGATGCTTTTTATATGAAAGCCAAGACAACCCCGATCGGCGGTATATCACATCCGGTCAAAACGGAATTCGGCTATCATATTATAAAGGTGATCGATAAAAAATTTAACCGGACCATCGACCAGGTGCGGCCAAAAGTCGTCGAAGACCTGAAAAAGGAACATGCTCGAATCGTTTACGATGAATGGAAACAGGGATTGTTCGACCGGCACGATATAGTATATTCGCTGGAGAAGCTCAAACGGCTTGAGCTGGCCTCCAAAGACCGGCGTTAAGCGGGCCTTGTTTATCAAAAGTGAAAAACAATAATTCCAAGGAACTTCCGCTGAAGGGTGAACTTCTTCGCAAGTCCACCCATCTGTTTGCTATTGTCATTCCCGCCGGTTATTACTTTCTGGGATTGACGAAAGGCGAATTCCTGGCCATCATGATCCCGGTGTCGATTATCATGATAATAATCGATGTGAGTCGGCTTCGTGATTGGCCCTTATGGCACCTGGTCAGGAAGCTTATTTCCCCCATGGTACGCTCCACCGAGACCAGCGGTGATTTTACCGGCGCCACCTATATTCTGAGCACCGTCTGTTTTACCGCGGCCTTTTATTCCAAACCGGTTGCAGCGGCCGCACTGGCATTTATCATTGTGGGCGACCCGGCCTCGGCGCTGATCGGCCGCCGCTACGGGAAACACCGTTTCAAAAACAAATCGCTTGAAGGATCGCTGGCCTTTCTTGTCCCGGCGACAATTGTAGGAATTTTCGCTCCTGAATTGCCTGTAACAGTGGGAATACTGGGAGCGATTGTTGCCACCGTGACCGAGGCGGTCTCTTTCAAAGTCGATGACAACACCACCGTCCCGTTAATTTCAGGGCTTGTTATGACCCTGGCGCTGAAAATTTTCTACAGCTAAAATCTTATATCAATCCAGCGGAATGGCGTACATAATGCCGGCCGAAATATTCATGCCATTGCTGTCCATCCCGCCGGATATTTCGAGCCGGTCGTCAAACCCCTTTACCGAACTGATTTGCTGGATCCGGTACATGGCATTGAAATTCAAAAAAATGCGGGGGCTGACATACAGATCCATACCGGCTCCAAGATTGATACCGACCCCACGGTAGTTGGCATCATAATAGCCGATTCCATCATAGGAGCCGTTGTTGACATTGATTATCGGTACCGCCAGACCCAGTAACAGGTAAGGCTGAATATTTTCAAGGGCATAAATGCCCTTCATATTGAAATCCCAGTTACTCAGGGTGGCGTCATCGCTTGCCGACAGAAATGTGTATTCATGCGTGGTGCGCTGATAAGCGATTTCAAGGCTGTATTGCCAGAATGGACTGACCCTGCCGGTAATACCGGCCGTGATACCGAATCCCACCGCGTTGTCTATCTCGGGGATGATAATCGTTTCCGATCCCGACACGAGCGCATATTGGCCGTCAAAGTCACCCCCGATGGTGGTATATGGTATAGTCAACCCGAAATAAAATTGACTTTTCGCCCTCTTAAATGTCTTTTTGACAGCCCCCGCCGTCCCGAAGGTTATTAGCAGGAGCGGCAATAGACAGATTGTAATTTTCATAAAAGACTTTTGCATCGCTTTCCCTTTCCCAAGAAATAATGGATTTACATCCAATAATAAACTGTTAACACTGCTCAAGTCAAGGACTGATATTTATTTAGATTTTTGTCTGGCCTGATAACCGATACAAATATATATTAGTAAAATGAAGTATTTAGATTTTCGTTCAGATACAATAACAAGAACGTCGCCCGAAATGCGCCGCGCAATTGCCGAGGCCGAAGTGGGCGACGATGTTTTCCGCGATGACCCGACTGTCATGCGGCTCGAGGCAACAATCTCGGAATTATTCAGCACAGAAGCGGCTATATTCGTCCCGTCCGGGACCATGGGCAACCAGGCGGCGCTCAAAACCTTGTCGGAGCCGGGCTGGGAGATACTCTGTGAACGTGATTGCCATATCGTCAATTATGAAACCGCCGGCCCGGCTATCCACAGTTCGCTTTTGGTCAACATGATCGATACCGAATACGGTGTCATGACGGCCGAACAGATCGAGAACTCGGTGCGCGAGCCGAATATACACAGCCCGATTACTAAAATCGTGGCCATCGAAAACACGCATAATCGTCACGGCGGCACCATCTACCCGCTCGATGAAATATTGAAAATACGCGAGGTGGCCGACAGACACGGCCTGCTGATGCATCTCGACGGCGCCCGGATCTGGAACGCCCATGCGGCCACAGGTATTCCCCTGGCCGACTGGGTGAAACCGTTTGATTCGGTATCGGTTTGCATGTCGAAAGGGCTGGGAGCGCCGGTTGGATCGATGATTCTCGGCTCGAAAGATTTTATCGAGAAGGCGCTTCGGACCCGAAAACTTTTCGGCGGAGCCATGCGGCAGACCGGAATCCTGGCCGCCGCGGCGCTTTACGCGATCAAAAACAATATCGGACGGCTGACCGAGGATCATGCCAATGCCCGCGTGCTGGCCGAAGGACTTGGCAGGGTGGATGGTTTCACGGTCGATATGAAAAGGGTTCAGACAAATATTATTTTGGTTGATATCGCCGGAACATGGAAAACCCCGGCTGAAATTCTAAATGCCATGAAGGAAAAGGGCGTATTGGCGGTGCCGTTTGGACGAACCCGGCTTCGATTTGTAACCCATCTCGATGTGACCCGCGAGGATTGCGAGAAGGCGGTTGAAATCATATCCGATATTAAATTCTAGACGCTTTATCATGAATTTGCATAATTAGGTTCTTGTCATATAAATAAGAGAGAGGCCAGTGTATGCGGGAATCTCGAATGCCGTCTCAAATGATGCCTGTCGGCGTATCGGAGCGGATCAACTCGATCGATGTTCTGCGCGGTGTCGCGCTTCTGGGGATCCTTGTAATCAATATTTACTTTTTCGCTCTGCCGGGAGCCGTGATGTTCAATCCGCCCGCCGCAGGCGGTTTCACCGGTTTGAATTTTCTTACCTGGCAATTTACCTCGACATTTTTCCTGCAGAAAATGATGGGCATTTTCTCCATGCTCTTCGGGGCTGGGATCATCCTGATGTCCGGCAAAGCCGAAAAGAGCAGAAAGAAATTCGGCGCGATTCATTACCGCCGTATGCTCTGGCTGCTGATATTCGGCCTCGTCCACGGCTATTTGCTCTGGCACGGGGATATCCTGTTTACCTATGCGATCTGCGGAATGGTGTTATTTTTGTTTCGGCGACGGTCGCCGCGCCTCCTGATAATTTTAAGCATCATCTTTTTTATTGCCGGGTTCCTGATGCAGTTTGGTTCGAGTATCAATTTCACCATGGTGAGGGATGCCGCCGCCCGGGCCGAAAAAGCAATACAGAACGGCAAAGAGATCGATAAAATGCAGGAAAGCATGATTGTTATCCGGGATGATCTGGAGAGCATATTCAAACCGTCGGAGCAGGAAATTCAAAAAGAAATCGATGCTTATCGCGGTAATTTTTTTGAGGTTCTGAAATTCCGTCTCCCGGAGACTCTTATGATGCAGACACAGGCATTATTCTTTTTTGTATTCTGGCGCGCCATGGGATTTATGCTTCTGGGGATGGCCCTGATGAAGCTCGATGTTTTCTCGGCGGCCCGGTCGAAACGGTTTTATGCCATATTGGCTATTGTCGGATACACACTTGGTCTGCCGACTGTTTACTACGGCCTGACACAGTCGCTTGCGCATGATTTTGATTATGTTTACCAGTTTCGGGAAGGCCTGCATTACAATCTGTTCGGCGGCGCCCTGACCGCGCTGGGACATGTCGGGGTGATTATGCTGATATGCAAAGCCGGTCTCCTGAAATGGCTAACCGCAGGGCTGGCCGCGGTTGGACGGACGGCACTTTCAAATTACCTGTTGACATCGGTGGTGATGACGACCATATTTTACGGTTACGGATTGGGTCTGTTCGGTCATATCGACCGTTTTTATCTTATGTTATTTATTCCCGGTATGTGGGTTATACAGTTGATTATCAGTCCGATATGGCTAAGGCATTATAAATTCGGTCCGGCAGAGTGGCTGTGGCGGTCGCTGACGTACCGGAAAAAACAAATGATGAGAATTGCTTCATAGCTTATTTGTAATTAATGGCGTTATCAGAGGAGGTCATAAATTGCCATGGCAATTTGTCAAATACGTTAGGCGCCCATTCCAACAACTGTTTTTTGGCATGAAACATCTGCTTGAGGAATCAAAATTATTATATGACAAAATACAAGGGCAAGATCCTAAGCGGCCCGATAAGTTTGATAATAATCTCTGGGTAAGAGAGAAGATTTATTCGAAATCATGCTTTTTGACAGGAATCGCCGCTATTGAAGGATTTGCGAATTTCATTCTAAGTGATTTTGCGGTTAGAGGCAAAGATTCACTGGTAAGTTTATTAGATAAATCCCAAAAATCTCAAAAAATTGAACGCTGGCCTTTGGTAGAAAAAATATATTTTTTGCCCTCATTGTGCAATAAAAGGCTTACTCCTCCGGCATTTTACTTTAAAAGAAATTCAAAGGCGTTTATGATTTTTATGGAATTAGCGGAAATAAGAAATAACATACTACACGCCAGTCCAGAACCAAGATTAGCATTAATTAAGCTTCAAAAGAGCGGTTTTCATGAAGAATACGATGATTTTGAGGAAAATTTCTGGCCTTATTCTCGTATATTCAAAGATTACTCGGCTTTTAACCATACAGCAGCAAAAGTCGCGTATGATAATATAATATGGATTAGAGATTCGCTGATTAAATTTATCGACAGATTAGATAAAAAATACTTATTAGATGAAAATTACACCCTTATTAGCAAGAGGTATTCCGAGGAAGAATTCTCTAAAGAAGAACTAATAGATGATTTTAAAAAATATATAACTCAAAGCTAATAAATACCTAAATGTGGTTTACCTATGGCATTTTCAATTACCATCCTCGGCTCGGCTTCGGGGTTGCCGTCGGCTGAACGAAACGACTCGGGGTATATTATTGAACATGACGGCCGACTGGCCCTTTTCGATTGCGGCAGCGGGGTCAGGGCGTCATTCTTGAAATCGGCCCACAATATCACCGGGCTCGAGGCGATATTCATATCACACATGCACCCGGATCATATCTCGGACCTGCCGGTGTTCGTGCAGATGCTTCACCTGGCGGACCGCCTGGAACCGCTGCGGATATATCTTCCCGAGGAGGCGATAAGACCTGTCAGGAAATACCTCAACGCCTGCTACCTTTTTGACGAGAAACTGTCTTTCAAGCTGGAAATGAAACCGATCAAGAATTCGATTAAAATTATGAACAAAAAGGTAACGGTAAAACCAATCTCCAACCATCACCTCGTTTCCAACACCGAAATAATCGAGGCCAGCGGTTATCCCAACCGGATGGAATCTTATTCATTTCTTATGCAAAGCGGCGGCAAAAAGATGTTGTACTCCGCCGATCTTTCGACTCTTGATGAGATCGAAAATTATCTTGATGATCTTGACCTGCTTTTAATAGAGACCACTCATGTCGATATTGATCGACTGCCGCCGCTAAT
>QNAH01000032.1 GCA_003641425.1 Candidatus Zixiibacteriota bacterium | reverse complement strand
TGCAAATAATCATGCCAAAACTCGATTCTCCGTAATCTAAGAAAAAACTCTCGAGGAAATCCCACAATTGTTATAAAAACAAAGGACAGTCCCGAAAAACTGCCCTTTGTCATCAGTCTGAGGAGATCGGCCATCGGCCGATCTCCTCATAAATCATCCCCCCATCGAAAATGACAGGGGTTTTATTACGCCGCCTTTAATACGACTTACGGTAGCTGCCGCCTCTCCCGCCGCCTCCGTTATCGACCCGCGGTTTCGCCTCGCTGACCTTCAGCGTGCGACCATCGAGTTCCTGGCCATTAAGATTACCAATAGCTTTAATCGCCTCATCTTTTGCTGACATCTCCACAAAGGCAAAACCTCTCGGCTGCCCGGTGTTTCTGTCGGCAATAACGTTGACGGTTGAAACTTCGCCATAGGTTTCGAACATCTGGCGTATTTGATCTTCAGTCGTATCGAACGACATGTTTCCGATGTAGATATTCATTCTACACTCCGTAGTTGCTTATCCCGAGGTGAAATTAATTTTGATAATCAGACACTTCAAGATAAATGAGATACTGCGCATTATTGCGCATTCAATTCGAGATTAAGCTTTAGCGGAGAGTTGTAGGTTAAGACAAAACTGCGAAAAAGGCTGAACTCAAATTAAAACTAACTATTTAATATACAAAACATATCGGCTAATACCTACAACTATTTATTGAAATAGCCATTTATTTTATATTTGTCTGTCGCCGAAATGAGGTAAACGAACACAATCCGATAACAATACGGCGCAAGCTGTTGTCCGGCAACGCAGGTTGATTACTTATCTACTTTTATCCTCACACGCTACCAGCGGATTGAAAAACCGGCGGAAAGCTCTGTTTTCCGCTCATTGTGACTCAGCCGGTTCAATTTTGTGGTTGAACGTCCTGCCGCAAATTTGAAAATCGGAAACTTTCACATTGCTTTGTTGCTTACTTCAGCCGGCTGTAGCCGGCGGTTTTTTTGTTTGTATATGATCGCCGATTTAACAGATTATAAAAAATATATGAGCAGGGTTATTTTCAAATATGAAAGTGATACAAAGCGGGTGTGACTTCAAGTATTCTTGATGCCATCGGGAACACTTCCATGGTACGGTTGCGCCATGTCGTCCCTCCCGGTTGCGCTAAAATCTTCGTCAAACTTGAATGGGAAAATCCGACCGGAAGCATGAAGGATCGTATGGCCCGGGCGATGATCTCCGGGGCTGAGGAAGACGGCCGATTGAAACCAGGTGATACAATCGTCGAATACACCGGCGGCAGTACCGGTATTTCACTCGCCCTGATATGCCCGGCCAAAGGGTACCGTCTTCATATCGTCTCATCCGATGCCTTCAGTCAGGATAAGCTGAGACACATGTCGGCCTTCGGTGCGGAACTTACACTGGTGCCGAGTGAGGGTGGGCCAACCACAAAGAAACTGATACTGGATATGATCGAGGCCGCGAAGGAGATCAGTCGAAGGCCGCACATCTTCTGAACCGATCAGCTCAACAACACCAACAGTATTTCGGGGTACTACCCGCTGGCCGAGGAGATCTGGAATCAGACAAACGGAAAAATCGATGCGTTTGTTCATTGTGTCGGTACCGGGGCATCGTCACGAGGAGTTGCTACAGTTTTAAAGCGGCATAATCCCAACATCAAGATCGTGGCCGTGGAACCGGGCGAATCCGCGGTACTATCGGGCGGCAAGGCGGGTCCCCATAAAATCGAAGGTGTCGGCATCGGTTATACTCCGCCGCTCTGGAAGCCGGACCTTGTCGATGAAATCATCGCGGTCGATACGGACGATGCCAAAGCCATGACAAGACGATTGGCCCGGGAAGAGAGTCTTTTTGCTGGAACGTCATCGGGAGCAAATATTATGGCGGCCATCCAGGTGGCTGAAAGACTGGGGTCTGACGCAAGTGTCGCCACCCTGATGGCGGACTCCGGCCTGAAATATCTCAGCACGGATCTTTTCAGAAAATAAAAAACCAATCGCTGTGATATAACGCACCTCGCGAGACAGTTTTCAGAATTATTATAACATATCTCTATATACTATAAGGCATTAACTTCTAATAAATTATAAGGCCAGAGCAGATACTTTTTCTTAACCTGCTTATATATAATGACTTATAGAATTAAAGAATCCGTCATAATACTTACCCGGATAATGCAAAAAAAAATTTATATCCAAACAAAAAAATGAAACTTTTTATAAAGAAATGTTGTATATTTATAACAAAAGGTTATATTAAAGCCATGAAAAGCAGGAAATTATATAACAGGATTTCGGTTCTGCGCGAAGAACGCGGCATATCAAGAAAAGAATTGGCCGAAAAAATCGGGGTCAATTTCCAGACCGTCGGCTACCTGGAACGCGAGGAATATAATCCCAGTCTCGACCTGGCTTTTCGGATTGGCGAGTTTTTCGAATTGCCGATTGAGATGATCTTTTCCACGTCGCCGATGAAGCCGTTATCTCAGGAAATCCTTGAACAGAAAAAGAGAATGGGAGGATAATATGTCTCTGGCAAATCGAAGGATCTGGGTTTTGATCAATCACCTTTGCCTGGCCCTGTTGCTGATATCGTTTTATTTCGGCAAGGAGACCGGTATGACCGCTGTCGCTATCGGCGGGCTTGCATTGGCCGTAATTGTCGGTATAATAAGCTTCATTCTCGTGCATATATCCAGTGGTCTCTGGAAACTGACCCACAGCAAAACCGACAAGCTCGATGAGCGCCAAATACTGATCACTCATGAGGCGCTTCGGCTATCGTACGGTATCTTTGCGATCATAAGCCTGGTAGTACTCCTCGCCCTGGCACTGCTCGAGGGAAAGTACAATATAACACTAATTGTTATTTTCGCCGCCCTGCTCTACCTTGCGCACACCCTCCCCTCCTCGATCCTCGCCTGGACCGAGAAGGAAGTCTAAGATTATTCAATACCGGGCCCGGATTCAGGGTCCGGTATTAACTGTGTGTCTCTTTGCAAGATACCGTCATTCAATATCCCATTAAAATCAAACTTTAATAGACAAAGATTATGCTTTTTTTTATTTTATGAAGATAGTTTTATCAACGGAGGTGGTCATGTTCAGAAATCCTATATTCGTAAATTCGATGCTGGTCTTGGTTTTTATAATATTATTTACGGCGGGCCTCTCCGCCGCCAAGCATGCGGATAACGACGATATTGCCATTGGCAAATATCGGATTGTCCATTCGGATATTCTCGGCGAGGATCGGCAGATCTCAGTTTACCTGCCGTACAATTACGACCGGACCGCCGACCGCTACCCCGTGTTGTACCTTCTCGACGGCGATTCCGAATCGCGGCTGATGCTGACCGCATCGACAATGGAGGATATCGAGAGCCGCGGCGGCATGCCGCCGATGATTGTAATCGGGATCGATTCGCCCGACGCCACCCGTGATTATTTCCCTTTCCCCTACCGCGACCGCCCCGGCACCGGGCAGGCGGAAAATTTCCTGAAATTCATCACGACGGAGCTTGTCCCCTGGGTCGAGGATCATTATCGCGCCGTCGATTATAAAATCCTCTGCGGCTGTTCCAATGCCGGGCTGTTTACCGTCAACACCTTCTTAGCGGAAACGACCGCATTTAACGCTTATATCGCCGCCAGTCCTTCTGTCGGATGGTTTCCCGATTCGATGCTTGCCCGGACAAAGGAATCGCTGACCGGCAAGACCGTTTCCGATCGTGCCATCTATATGAACTATGCCGACGATGATCTGGAAAGCATTGTTTCATCCGCCATGCCCGCTTTTGTAACAGCTTTCAGTGACCACGCTTCGGCCAATCTCCGGTGGACAATGGAAGTTCTCGAAAACGCCGGTCATGTTCCATATATCAGCTATCACAACGGCCTGAATTTTATCTTCGATGGTTGGAAATATCCCGACAGCAACCTGAGTGATGGCGGTCTCGAAGCACTGCAAAATCACTATGGCCGTTTATCAGATCAATACCGATTCAAAGTCAAAGTACCATCCGGCCATCTGGCCGATCTTGCTATGGATTATTTTCAGACCGGCGACTGGGACAATGCGCTTGAAGTCTTTGATTATTATTCGATTGAATATCCCAATTCCGCCCGATGCCGCTATCTGATGGGTGCGACATACGAAAAAAGGGGCGACATCGCCGCGGCGATATCGCATCTTGAAAAGGCCGTTGAGCTCGATCCCGATTTTGTCCCGGCGAAAAGAAAGTTGGAGCAGCTTGGCGTAAAACCCTGATTTTCAAATATCGATTCCATAACTCCAGCTTTATACATCTGTCCATTTTTTGCCCATTTTGACCAATAATTCCCGCCACCATTGAAAGATTTTGCACCATTACACACCTATGCAATAAAGATATATATGAAGTAAATACAACCGGATTGATTTTGTTAATCTTGTCGATATTACTGAAACATGAATTCGAATTCGGCGTATATCAACACAGGAATTGTGCTCACCCGGCAATACAGACCGGAAACTGGCATGGGGATGTTCAGGGGCTTGATTCCTCTGCAAAGGAAGAATGGGGATTCCGGAAACGTTATGAAAGGAGTCCGAAATGAGAGCAAGAAAAAAAGGCAGAGGAAAGAATCTTATTCGATTAACCGTCTGCAGCATTATTTTTCTGATACTGCCGGCCCTGGTGTCGGCATCATCGATACCGGTATTCAATCCGGAGCTCAATATTACCAAAACCTCCGGGCAGATAAAGATCGACGGTAATCTGAGCGATAACGGCTGGATTTCCGCCGCAAAAATATCCAATTTTGTCGAACGTAATCCGGGCGACAATATTCCGCCCCTGGTTGAAACCGAGGCTCTTGTCACTTTCGATCACGGCAAACTCTACGTGGCTTTTGTGTGCCATGACGACCCGTCCGCAATCAGGGCAACCATGTGCCAGCGCGATCAATTCAGCGGCGATGATGCCGTGGTTGTTCTGCTCGATACTTATGGTGATGCCAACTGGGCCTACGAATTTTTTGTTAATCCCCATGGAGTGCAAAAGGACAGGTTATGGACCAATATTACCGGTGAGGATTCCGGTTATGATCTCATCTGGGAGTCGGCGGCCAAAATCACCGATTCGGGCTATCAGGTGGAAATCGCGATTCCGTTTTCAAGCATTCGCTTTCCCAACGAGAGTATCCAGGACTGGAAAATGGATTTCTGGAGAAGCCACCCCCGCGACAGCTATCATCAGTACTCATGGTCGGCCAACAATCGCAATGAACAATGCTGGCCCTGCCAGTGGGGAACAATAAGCGGCATCAACAATGTCAAACCAGGCAGGGGTCTCGAAGTACTGCCGTCTTTCATTTCCAATCAATCAGGCAGTATGAGTTTCGGCGACTCATTGATCTCACCGTACGATGACGGCGCTATCAATGGCGAGATCTCGCTTGGGGGCAAATATTCAATCAGTTCAGATATTACCCTCGAGGCGGCCTATAATCCGGATTTCAGCCAGGTGGAAACCGATGCCGCTCAGATCGATGTCAATTCAACCGTGGCGCTCTTTTATCCCGAGAAAAGGCCGTTTTTCCAGGAGGGAACCGATATTTTTCGGACCCTGTTTAATTCTTTTTACACCCGGACCGTTAACGATCCCCAATATGCCGCCAAATTGACCGGGCGATATGACGGCTACCGTTTCGGTTTTCTCTCGGCGCTGGATGAAAACACGCAGTACATAATTCCTTTCGATGAGTTCAGTTCTTCTCCACTAAATGTCGGCGAGAGTTATGTAAATGTCCTTCGCGGAATCAGATCGATCGGGAGTTATTCGCATCTCGGATTCATCATCAATGATCGCCGGTTCGAGGACGATGGTTACAACACTGTATTAGGAGTGGATCATAATTTACGTTTCACGCCGAAAATCGGTTTCGACGGGCAGTACCTGGTAACATTCAACAAAGAACTCAATAAGCCGGCTAAATCCGGTTACTATGGAAACTACGATTTCAACTTCGGGAAAAATACCGGAGCCTTCGATGGCGAGGAATTTACCGGATACGCATTTATATCGCGGATACGTCATAATAGCCGGACATGGAACGGTAATATCACCTACAGCCAGGTTGATCCGACCTACCGTACCGAGCTTGGCTACGATCCATGGGTAAATTACCGCGAGCTCTCGACCCATCAAAATTTCAATTTCTACCTGCCGACCGGTATTTTTGAACGTATCACACCGGGATTCTTTGCCAACAGCCGCTGGAAATATGACGGCGAGCATCGCTGGTATCATGTCTTTTTGGGGGTCGAAGGTCGATTGCGCTATGCCCAGTCCAGTATCAATCTGAATGTCAGCCGTTCGGACGAACGCTGGTATGGTGTCGATTTTAATAACCTCTGGACAATCGAGCTTGATCTCAACAGCCAGCCCTCAAGCAAACTTGGCGTCTATGTCGGTTACGATCGAAGCGTCGAACCGGCACTCAACCAACTTGTCAAAGGTAATGTAAATAGAGTCGATATGTCGCTGGATATTAAACCGATTGACCGGCTGACCATCGAACCCAACCTGAGTTATGTAACCAGCAACGATATTGATACCGATGAAGAACTGTATGAAAATCTGGTCTCGAGAACCCGTGTCCAATTTCAGTTAACCAGGGCACTGTCGTTCCGAATGATCTTTGAACATAGATACCGTGAAGTGTGGTACAAATATCTGGACGATGAAACCGGTGAAATGGTACGTTACAACAGCGCCATGAAAAGCTGGGACCTGTTCCCGCTTTTGACCTATCGCATCAATCCGTTCACGATTTTCTATATCGGCATGACCGGCAATTACAACGACCTCGGACAATCCGCTTTCGACGATTATTATTCACCGGAATATTACCAGTACAACCGCGATATCGAACGCGACTGGACCCTGGATAATCGCCAGTTTTTCCTGAAACTGCAGTACCTGTTTCAGACTTGATCGGACTGCGTTATTTTTCAAAATGTTAAACCGGGCCGCGGGGCCCGGTTTTTTTATTCGGCTGTTATTTATAAGATGAAATCGAATTAAGATTCGCTGGTCATGATAAACAGCGGCTGCATCTCGAAACTCTGGTAAATCGGGCGGAGACGATCCTTATTGTAGTAACGATTAATATCGACAAGTTTTTTAGTCGAGATTACGACTTCGATCGGGACATTGTCATAGCGCCCGTTTTTGAGCACCACCAGCCGCCCGTGGATACCGTCCAAAATAAGATCGAGCGCCAGGTTGCCGTAGGCCATCGGCAAGACCGAGTCGATAGCATCGGGATCGCCGCCCCGGACAAGATAACCCAGACGCTGATTGATGGTGTTGATGCGTTTGCCATTATTGAATTTCGGCGATAATTCCTTTATCTGCGCCGAAACAAGGTCTCCGATTCCGCCGAGTTTCATATGTCCATAGGCGTCTTTCTCGGTATTCTGAAATACCATCTCGCCGCCTTCAAACATGGCTCCTTCTGAAACAAGGACGATGGAGTACTTGCTGGGATTTTTGAACCGGTCCTCTACCAGAAGTTCCGTCAAACGCTCTATATTGAATTTATATTCGGGAATGACACAGCGATTGGCGGCTCCGGCCATAGTCGGGAGCATCGCGGTAAAACCGGCATAACGGCCGAAAACCTCGATTATCAGAATCCGCTCATGCGAACCGGCCGAGGTCCTGAGACTGTTGCACATTTGTATCGTCCGGCTGACACAGGTGGAAAAACCGATACAATAATCGGTTCCGGGAACATCGTTGTCCATCGTCTTCGGAATAGCTACAACCTTAACTCCCTCTTTGAAAAGACGAACGCCGTAACTGAGCGTATCATCGCCGCCGATCGGGATCATATAGTCGATTCCGAGAAAATCGAGATTCTTCAGCACCTCCGCGGTCATGTCATTAAGCTCATCTTTATAGCTGCCCTGCAGATGTTCGGGGATTTCCGATTTGACCACCTTGCCCGGATGAGTGCGAGAGCTGTGCAGGAAAGTCCCGCCGGTCCGGCCCATCTTGTTGACTATTTCCTCGGAAAGTATCTGGTAACAGTGACTGTTGTCTGCTTCTTTGTCGCGGATGATACCCAGCGGCCCGGCCCAGCCGCGCCGAAAACCTATTACCCGGTATCCTTCGCGGATTGCCCTGATAGTAACCGCCCGAATGGCCGGGTTCAGTCCGGGAACATCACCGCCGCCTGTTAATATTCCAATAACACCTTTTTTTTTCTTAACATTTATCACAGCCGTATCTCCTCAATAGTTGTCCGCAATTTTACCTGCGCCCATTTTTATCGGCAAAACAATATATTAATATACGTCGGCACGTCAAACCATTTTAAAAGAGAATCCGGTGATATTAACGTAACTTTTCAATTGAAAGCGGCTTACAGGAAAGGTATTACCGGCCGGTCACTCCGGTGGGGATCAGCGAATTATATCAGTTCATCCGCCAGATGGCAAAATTGAGCGTTGATGCAAAACCAACCCAGACCAGGTATGGAAGCAATAAGGCCCCGGCCAGCGGCCGACTGGCCCAGAAAAGGACAAGCGTCACCAGAATAAGAACCCACAATAAGACTATATCCAGAAAGGCCAGCCCCGGACGGTGCAGATCGAAGAAAAGCCAGGTCCAGAGCCCGTTAAAAATTAATTGTAGAAGAAAAAATGAAAGAGGCAGAGCCGCCTCCCTAAACCCGGTTTCCTGCCAGATTATCCAGGCCGATAGACCCATCATTATATACAGGATGGTCCAGACAACGGGGAAAACCCACCCGGGAGGTGTCCAGTTCGGCTTCTTAAGCGATGCATACCACACTCCGGGTGAAAATCGTCCGGCAACAAAACCGACCGCCAGGCACAACCCGACCCAGATCATAAGACTCAAAATATACTCTGATCCCCGCATATTCCTCACTTGTCCTTGATGATCAAATCGAACAATATCAGAATGTTGACAATTTACTAAAAATAGCCGAATTTTCCAATTGTTATTACGCAATAACGAGCTAAACCCGGAACCATTCGAATTAAAGGGATTTATCTTGTTCTAAGCCAACATTCCACCGTAAAGTGTATAATAATATTTTAAAATAATAATACAAAAGGAGACAAACGGAATGGAATATCGTCATCTGGGATCATCCGGCCTCCAGGTTTCGGCGCTGTCATACGGCGCCTGGGTGACTTTCAGCAACCAGTTCAAAGAGGACCTGGCGTATGAATTGATGAAGACTGCTATCGATTCCGGAATCAACTTTTTCGACAATGCCGAGGTCTACGCCAACGGTGAGGCTGAAATAGTAATGGGTAAGGCCCTGAAAATAGGCGGGTGGAAACGCTCCGACCTGGTCATCTCGACCAAAATATTCTGGGGCGGCAAGGGCCCCAATGACCTCGGCTTATCTCGCAAACATATTATCGAGGGTACCGATGCCGCGCTGGCCCGGCTTCAGCTTGATTATGTCGATCTTATCTTCTGCCACCGCCCCGATATCAGGACCCCGATCGAGGAGACCGTCCGGGCTATGAATTTTATTATCAATCAGGGTAAGGCTTTTTACTGGGGCACCTCCGAGTGGAGCGCCGAACAGCTCCGGGCCGCTTATGAAATAGCCCGACGGGAACATCTTATTCCCCCGACCATGGAACAGCCACAGTACAATATGTTTGTGCGCGAAAAAATCGAGAAGGAATATCTGCCGCTCTTTGATGAGTTCGGCCTCGGAACAACTATCTGGAGCCCGCTGTCCAGCGGCATTCTGACCGGTAAATACAATGACGGTATCCCGGAAAATACACGTGTTACACTAAAGGGTTACGAGTGGCTGAAAGACCGGATCGAAAGTGATGAGGGCAGACAGCAGATCGAAATAGTGAAAAAGCTGACACCTGTCGCCGAAAAACTCGGCGGAACCATGGCCCAGCTGGCCCTGGCCTGGTGCCTGAAAAACAAAAATGTCAGCACCGTCATCACCGGCGCCACCAAAATCGAACAGCTAAATGACAATCTGGGCGCACTTGATCTGGTCGATAAACTTACCCCGGAAGTAATGGACCGCATCGATTACATACTGGATAACAAACCGGCCCCGCCTATCGACTTCAGAACGGCGTTTGATTGATCCTGCAAGGTATTGCTGTGGCAGACCGAAGGCAAGAGGGCGCCACTGCGCCCTCTTGCTTTCAATCCCAATCTTCCTTATTTTTGTCTCAAGAATGAAAACTATACTCTATTTTGCCGGAGACACAGATGGAATGTAATAAGGACCGTAATCTGAAATCATGCAACTGCAGCTATGAACCGTGCCCGCGCAAAGGCATCTGTTGCGACTGTATCAGCTATCATCTCAAAATGCGCGAACTGCCCGCCTGCGTTTTTCCCGATAATGCCGAACGCACCTACGACCGTTCGTTCGAACATTTCGCCCGGCTGGTTAATGGCGGTAAAATCTAAAATATGCCGATATTAAGGAATTTTATGATAAAGCCTGTTATCATATTTTTATTATTTCTGATTCTTTTTACGGCGGGGAATATATCCGGCCAATCCTGCACCGGGGGCCCGATGGGCTTTCTGGCTCTCCGAAGCCAATCACCGCTTCAGCAGCTTCGTTTCGGGATGCAGTATCATCCGCCATGGGTCGCCCGGACAGGAACCTTGAAAATGTATTTTGAACATCTATGGAAAAACATGTGGTTGTATAAACCGGATTATTACCTTATCGATGCCGAAATTCACGAATTTGCAGTACGGTGCTGTTATGGTCTCGGACGCAATTTTGAGATCTCGGCCGAGTTGCCGGTCAGACATGTATCAGGAGGAATTCTTGATCGGATGATCGAGGGGTTCCATAATGGGATAGGTATCGATAATGCGGGCCGTGATGAATTCCCGCGAAATCAATTTGCATTTGCCATCAATAACGGGGTGGGCGAGGGCGGATGGACGTATGCCGGATCGGAGCAAACCGGCTGGAATATCGGTAACGCTGTCGTGGCGGCCAGCTATGCCTTTCATGACCCGGAATCGGGCGGCACCTCGGGCGTGATAACCGCCAACGTCAAATTACCAACCGGAACCAGATCCGAATATTTCGGAGGACAATCGATCGATCTTGGAATTTCATTGAGTACGATGAGCCGCACCGGAAATTTTTATATATATGCCTGCCCCGGGATGGCTTATTACACCGACAAAGAAATGATAAACATACCATTGGAACAATGGCACTTCTCGGCCCTGCTGGCCGTCGAGTATCATCCAAAAACAAGTCGTCATTCCTGGATAAGCCAGCTAATTATAGAAAGGGGCATCGCCATGGAATTTTCCGAGTTTACCAGTAATACATACGAACTTATCTTTGCCTATAAACGTTCTCTTTCCGACAATATGACCCTTGAAATCGGCATACTCGAAAACCTGTTCTTCTTCGACAACAGCCCTGATGTCGGCTTTCACTTCGGTATCACAAAAATATTGAAATCTTGAAGTTAATACTATTTATTGGAGTCAATGATAATTAGCCCGATGCAAAAAATTCTCATCATCGGTATCCCCGGCGCGGGGAAATCAACCCTCTCATTCATTCTCGCGGAAATGCTGGATCTCCCGCTGATCCATCTCGATAAACATTTCTGGAACCGGGGCTGGGTCAAAACCGACGAGGATATCTGGCAGGAAAAGGTCAAAGAGCTGGTGCTTGGTGAAAAATGGGTTATCGACGGTAATTATAATTCGACTCTCCATATAAGAATCCCGCCCTGCGACACAATATTATTTTTCGATTACCCGGCTTATCTGAGTTTCTGGCGGGTCCTGAAAAGAAGCATTTTCCAGCGCCACCGCCCGCGGCCCGATATGGCCGACGGGTGCGGAGAGCATTTTGACTTCGAATTCTACAAATGGATCTGGAATTTCAACAGGCGGCACCGACCGCATATTTTCGAAATGCTCGAAAAACATGCCGCCGGAAAAAAGCTCATCGTCTTCAAAAGACCATCAGGTGTCACCAGATTTCTCGATCAGCTCCGGCATGATCTAAAAAACCGATCCTGAATTCGCCACTAAAAATCTATCTGCTTTTTGAACATCAGTCTGTCAAGCGAATATTTCCCCGGACCGCATAGCAGAATAGTCAAATACGAAATCAAATAAACCAGCGCCAGTTCCATCTTTTTGTACGGGTCGCCGGCATGGATCACAAAAGCGGCCATCAGCATCGCTACAATAAGCGCGAAAGTTGTCAGGCGGGTCAAAAATCCGAATATGAGAGCCAGAGAGGCGAAAAATTCGGCAAAAACAGCCAGCCCCAGACTGACACCGCTTCCGAAACCGAGCGGGTCCGGAAAATTGGGGGCAATCAACGAAAAATTGCTCAACTTGCCCCAGCCGTGACCCAGAAGCATCAGCAATCCCACCCCGGCCCATAAAACAAGAAGCCCCCAGGTATTAAAAATATTTTTCTTTGGTCTACTCAAAGTACAGTAAAAACGGCATAATTATATATCCCCTTTTCGATTATCCGTTAAAGATTAATATCCCTGTATCAGAATTGCTCCGACAAATGTTTCAAATGGTATCGGCCGTTATTTTGATTAAACAGCCCGGCAGTCCGAGCGTCATATATACGCGAGGGCTGACTTCTCCCATTTTCGGCCCTATCGCCGCTTGACCTCTTATAGCGTCTTTTGCGTGGTTTGTACCGGTTGTACCGGGGGGTAGATTCAGAACTCCCCGGTTTTTTTAAGATAAAAATAATACAGCCTCTATCAAAATATGATTGACATGAGCTACTCTATATTAGTATTATATATCTACGAATCATCGTTAATATTGCAGCACCGTCCAGCCATCAAAGAGAGAATGATAATCCGAACGGATTGAAATGACCGCAAATTCGGGTTATTGAACGTAGGGATCTTGTGGGCGGCAGATGTCCACATCTGCCCCATTAGGCTCTCTGTGGGCGGCAGATGTCCACATCTGCCCCGTTAAGCCCGGTATTAGACAAAACGGCTTT
>QNAH01000031.1 GCA_003641425.1 Candidatus Zixiibacteriota bacterium | reverse complement strand
TCTGGGACTTTTCTATTTATATCTGGGGCGGTTCGAGGATGCTGTTAAACAGATGGACATGGTGGTGGAACTGTTGCCGGAAAGCGACAGCACCTACAATAATGTCGGGGCGTTATATTATTACTACGGTCAAAAAGACAATGCCCGGGGTATGTGGGAGCGTTCGCTTGAATTCCGGCCCAATTACGGCGCCTATTCAAACCTGGGCTCCTACCATTTTATGGAGCACAACTATACGGAAGCGGCAGGGATGTACGAAAAGGCTCTTGAATTGAACAGCCGGGATTATCAAGTATGGGCCAATCTGGCTTCAGTATACAACCAGATCGAGGGAATGGAGCAAAAGGCTCAGGAGACTTTTCGTCAGGCGATTGGAATGGCCGAGGATATCCGCGAGGTAAACCCTCGCAATCCGGAACTGTTGTCCCATCTTGCCGAGCTTTATGCCATGACGGGTGACGGTGATATGGCCCTGCCACTGATAAATCAGGCGCTGGATATGGCCCCGGGCAATATAATGATAATGGCCCGCGCCGGAATTGTCCATGAGAAGCTGGGTGATCGCGATAATGCCCTGGAGCTCATTTCGAAGGCGCTCGATGGCGGCTTTCCGTATTCATATATCGAATGTTTGCCGGAATTGCAGGGGCTAATAGCCGATCCCCGGTTCGAATATCGATCGAAGTCACCACAGTCCGGGTTAAACCAAAACAGCAATTAATCGTATCAATTATATAAAAGCGGTTTATAATTTTAATCGATCAAAATAAAAACACTTTGGAAATGGGAGCGAACCATCCGAAAGAGGAGGAAGGTATTATCATGGAACCAACCACCCCAAAAAAGACCGTTGCGGTTGTTACTGATGGCGAAAGTTTTACCGTCGCGCCGGGCCAGGTGACAATGTATGCGGGGGATACGGTCGAATTTCATAATCTCACCGGCCAGGAGATGACAATAATATTCCCGGAAATTAATATATTCGGGAAGAATATGGTTGCGACCGCGCCGGATGAGACAGTGTCGCTGACCATCCCCGAGGGTTTCACGAAATACGGCAGTTATCCGTATGCCGTATATTTTCAGAGTCGGCGGGTTTTCGCGCATGCCTCGATGCCGATAATCATAATTTATCCGAGGAGGGATTAAAGATAGTCCGTTGTATCGCAAAAGCGCAGGGACGATTTATAAAACGGCGAATTAAATGTTTCGCCGTTTTATTTGGGACGCAGACAGTATGGCTCAATCATGGAATTTTAATTAGCGCACCGGTATGAAATTCCGTATATTAAATATGTTAAACCACAAACCGGCCAAAAATACCGCCAATTTGCTTCAATAATCCTGAAGCGGCAGGGTGTCAGGGACGATATTTAAAACATGAGAGAGAAGACGAGATTACCATGAGATTTATTTATATCTCCACGGCAATGATTCTGGTCATCCTGATTGCGGCCTGTCCGATATCGGCCCAGGTCAGTTTCGGCGGTAAACCGATCAGTCTGAGCCGGGCAGTAACATCTGATATAGAAGTGGTTGCAATGCCGTCGATTGATATCCAGGCATTGCTGGCTGAAGATGAAATAGAAGAGGCACAGGGAATGCCGTACCGTTTCGGCAATCCATTCGAGGTTGATTACGGTCTGTATAATTCAGGCACCTGGGAGGAGCTTCCCGACGGCTCCGGTTTATGGCGGCTCAAAATTAAATCCCCCGGTGCTTATTCGATAAATCTGGTTTATGACCGGTATCATCTCCCCGAGGGAGCCGAATTATTTATATATAACGAGGATCGTTCCAGTACAATCGGTGCCTTCACTTCAAAAAACAATAAAGATCACGGGCGTTTTGCCACGGCTCCGGTGCCGGGCGATGTCTGTATTCTTGAATACCGTGAACCGGCCGGAGTCCGCGGGCAGGGAGAAATAGTGATCAGTCGTGTGGTGCATGCCTACAAGGATATTTTCGATTACAACAACACCAAGGGACTGCTTGATTTTGGCAGTTCAGGATCGTGCAATAATAATATCAACTGTCCCGAGGGGGAACCGTGGCAGAAGGAAAAGCGTTCGGTGGCGATGATTCTCACCGCCGGCGGATCGCGAATCTGTACCGGTGCGCTGGTCAATAATGTCAGGCAGGACGGAACGCCGTTTTTTCTGACCGCCAATCACTGTCTGGGGACCGAAGAAACATGGCTGTTCATGTTTAATTATGAAAGTCCCACATGTGATAATATTGATGGTCCGACGTATATGACGGTTTCCGGATCGACACTTCTTTCAACCTGGACCTCGTCCGATTTTGCGCTTCTGATGCTCGATGAGACGCCGCCTGAATCGTACATGATTTTCTTTGCGGGATGGTCCAATGAAAATACAGCCTCGCAGGTGTCGACCACAATTCACCATCCGCGCGGCGACATCAAGAAAATATCTTTTGATTATGACTCGGTCACATCGGCAAATTATTTCAGCACCACGGGCACGACTCACTGGCGGGTCGGCCAATGGGAGGATGGTACGACCGAACCGGGATCCTCGGGCGCTCCGCTGTTCGATCAAAATCATCGAGTGGTCGGTCAGCTTCACGGCGGTTACGCCTCGTGCGAAGTTATCGAAGCTGACTGGTATGGTAAATTTTCGCTTTCATGGACCGGTGGCGGGACACCGTCATCGAGGCTAAGCGATTGGCTCGATCCGGACGGCACAGGGGCGACGGTTCTGGACGGTTATGATCAGTTCGCCGGTGTCAATATCATCCATACGCCCCTGCCGAACACCAGAGATACAGTCAATGATTATGAGGTAGTGTGTATTATAACGTCGGCAGGTGAATTGGTTGCCGATTCACTGCGCCTGAATTATGAAATTGCGTCAGTATGGTCTGATGAGCAGCTTTTGCCGACCGGAACGGGCAATGAATATCATGCCTTTATTCCCGCGCAATCGGCCGGTACCACCATAAATTATTTTCTCACAGCCGGAGATGATTGGGGAAATGTCGATTCCACACCCGTTTATACATTTGAAATCGAGTATACCCCTGAAATTGATGTCACTCCTCTGTCGATTTCCAAGACACTTGATATGGGTGATTCGACGACAACCGAACTTATAATTGCCAATGTCGGCGAGGGGACGCTTGAGTATTCGATCGCGGTCGAAAACGCGGATAAAAGCGCCGGCGGGCCGGATGTTTTCGGTTATAGCTGGATCGACTCCGATGATGCCGGCGGCCCGGTCTTTGAATGGATCGATATTACGGCAACCGGTATCGATATCACATCAGGACTGGTCGATGATAATTATACCGGGCCGTATGATATCGGGTTTGCATTTCCCTATTACGACGAGGTTTACACGCAGTTTTATATCGGTTCGAACGGCCTGATCGGATTCGATTCAGTTTCACTCGATTCACGGACAAAGGTCTCGATACCGAACGATAACGCCCCCGATGGATTTCTTGCCTGGCTCTGGGATGACCTCGATATCACCAATCAAACCAATCCGGGCGGCCAGGTGTTTATGCGATCCGAA
Organism: Candidatus Zixiibacteriota bacterium; assembly: GCA_003641425.1. Lineage (GTDB taxonomy): Bacteria > Zixibacteria > MSB-5A5 > GN15 > PGXB01 > PGXB01. The sequence goes on along the minus strand of QNAH01000031.1, from coordinate 9,730 downwards.
AACGGCCGGTGTATCATCCAGTTTGTCAATTACCCGGAGTATCTCGCCAGCCAGGGCGATGTTGTCAATGCGGAGGTCATTCTCATTGCCGACGGGACATTAATATTTCAGTATCTCAATTTTGGGGCAGGTTTTGATAAATCGTCCTGCGTGGTCGGGATAGAAAATATTGATGGTACGGACGGGATTGAAGTGGCCTATTTAACTTCATATTTGCACGACGGTTTGGCGGTGCGGTTTGATCGTCCGATGCAATGGCTCAGTCAAAATAAAAGCATAGGCGCGGTCGGGGCAGGTATTGCCGATACAATTATTTTTGTAATCAGTGCCGCCGAACTCGACACCGGTCAATACGGCAGTAATATTATAATTTCCAACAATGATCCAGATCCGGTCGATAATCCATTGATTGTTCCGGTCCTTTTGACGGTTCAGGAGGAATCGAGTTTTATCTGCGGCGATATCGACGGGGATGAACAGATCAATATAAAAGACATAACTTTCGTCATCAATTATTTATATAAGGGTGGCCCGGCCCCGGATCCGATTGAGGCCTGCGATATCAACAGCAGCACCAACTGTAATCTGCTGGATGTGACATACCTGATTCAATATTTGTATAAGGGCGGCCCGGCTCCACATTGTCAGTGAAAAAACCGGCCGGATAATTGTCCCCGGGGCATGTTGATAAATGGCTTCTGTCACTGCCTATCATTAGCATAAGGGTCCAATAAAAAAATATCCCCAATTATATATTATTTTTTGATACCTTTAGGCGCCTTCTCCGTTTATATAAGTGCGACTCTATTCAGAGAGGTGTCATATGAGAGTAATTATCATTATGGAGATTACCGTAATCGTACTCGCCGCTGTATCAATGGCGGCGAATACGCCGCCGACTGTCCCTGTTCCGCTTCATCCCGAGGACAGTTCTGTGGTCGATGTCCTTCAACCGACACTGGTGACGCAAATATCAACCGATGCCGATTTCGATTCGATAAGCTATTTTTTCGTGCTGTATGATAAAGACAGCCTGTTGCCCTCTCCAATTTACGGCGAATATATCGGCGAACAGGGTGATTCAGTAGTATGGACAGTCTCCGAGCCGCTTTGTGAAAACTGGATATTTTTCTGGAAGGCCCGGGCTTATGATTTCGTGCAATATTCCGACTGGTCGGAGGAGAGGGCTGTTTGGATCAACACGGATGATGACCCGCCGTGGACATTCAAGGCTATATACCCGCCCGATACCGGCTATTCCTTCATTCACGACCTGACTCCAGAGTTCTGGTGGGAACGAGCGCTGGAGCCGGATCCGTTCGATTCGGTTTTCTATACGCTGTATATAGCAACGGACAGCGAATTTCAAACGGTAGTCACTTACGATAGTATCTGGACTACTGAATATGAGATACCATTTTCGCTGGAATTCGGAAAGCGTTACTGGTGGAAGGTGAAGGCGACAGATAATTCGGGCCTGTTCTCCTATTCATGGAACACACCTGATTTCAGGACCTGGACACCGGGCGATGTTAACGGCGACGGAATGATCAACATCATGGATGCGGTTTATATTATCAATTATCTGTACAAAGGCGGTCCGGAACCGAGAATAAGATGAGATCATTACATCATATCATAGGGATCGATGTCGATGGTAAGCCTGACTGATGACGTCAGGCCGTAGTTGGTATCGACCAGTTCCCAGTCTCTTAGAAAGGCGATAAACTTAAGAATCGATTTTGTTTTTACAAAGAGGTGCCGGCGGTACATCCCGCGAAGGCGATAAAGCGGGCAGGGAGCGGGGCCGAGTATTTGCACCTTCAGACCGGTTCCGTCCAGTCTCTCTTCAAGTTTGTTCCTGAAATCAAATGATTGTTTTATCGAAATATCTTCTTTCTTCGATGCAAACCTGAAATTGACCAGATGCGAGAAGGGCGGATAGAGCAGTTCTTTTCGGGATTGTATTTCCCGGGCATAGAAGGTATCGTAATCCTGCCGGGCGGCATCGTCTATAAGGTCCCGTTCCGGCCTGTAGGTCTGAATGACCACTTCGCCGGGTATAATACCTCGTCCGGATCGTCCGGCGACCTGTATCAATTTGGCAAACAATTTCTCCGAGGCCCGGAAATCGGGCATATCCATCCCGATATCGGCCATCAGCACTCCCACCAATGAGACATCGGGGAAATCTATCCCCTTGGTAACCATCTGGGTTCCGAGAAGAAGATTGTATTTTTTCGAAGCGAAATTGGACAGGATCAGATGTGCCTTTTCACGCCCCGAAGCACTGTCGGAATCAAGACGAACAATTTTGGCCTCCTTGATCAATTCGCCGAGCTTGTCTTCGATTTTCTGAGTCCCTGTGCCAAGATAAACAAAGCTGTCGCCCCCGCAGGAGTCGCAGGTATCATAGCCCGTTTTGATATAGCCGCAGAAATGGCACATCAAACGATTCCCGGATTTGTGATACGACAGGCTGATATTGCAGTGCGGACATTCCGGTGTATGACCGCAGTCGGTGCATTTTATTCTCGGCGAGAAGCCGCGGCGGTTTAAATACAGGATAACCTGTTGATCGCCGCTGAGAGACTTTTTTATTTTCGAAATCATCGTTCGAGTGAAAAAAGGATTGTCATGCGGGAACGGCTCGCGGCATAAGTCTATCAGGCTGACCAGCGGGATAGCGGCTTCCTCGGGGCGGCGGGTCAGTTTGAGAAGACGGTAGCGTTTCCGCTCGGCATTGTGAAAGGATTCTATCGAGGGTGACGCCGAACCAAGGACGACAGGTACATCGGCCATTTTGGCTCGCATCACGGCGGCATCGCGGGCCTGGAACCGCGGCGCCGGGTCGTCCTGTTTGTATGATTCGTCATGTTCCTCGTCAACAATTATCAGACCGATATTTTCTAACGGTGCGAATATTGCGGAACGGGCGCCGATGACTATTTTATAACGGCCGTTTTTGATATTCTGCCAGACAAGTATTCGCTCCTTTGTGCCAAGGGCCGAATGCAGTAAGGCGATTTCATTGCCGAAAAAGCTTTTAAAATAACCCAACAAGGTCCCGGCCAGAGCAATTTCAGGGACCAGGACAAGGACAGTTTGCCCGCGTTTCAGGGTTTCACGAGCGGTATGACAATAGACCAGTGTTTTGCCCGATCCGGTAATACCATACAATAGATATGGGGCGAAAGTGCCGAGTTTCGAGACAACTGTTTTGACCGCACTTGATTGCTCGTCTGTCGGCTCGATTCGATCCAGATTGTGGCGCGGTTTGAAATATCCGAAAAGGTCGGGTAATCCATAAACCGGCTTAATCACCTCGGACTCGATCAATTTCCTGAAGCGGTAATCACTTATACCTGAATCAATAATCTCGGCCTTTTTGAACAGCTTTTTTGATAAAAGGTAATTGACCGTCTGTTCACTCAATTTATCATCATCGACGATACCGGAATCGATCTCATATCCAAGCAGGGCACCATCAGTTCGGCCTGCAGAATCAATCCAGACCGGCCTGACAACCTCAATATCTATCATTTCCCGGAAAAGTCCAGGTGCAGTCTTTTCGATGAAATTTACATCACGAGTATTTATAATAGATTTTTTTCGGAATTTATTTATCAGATTTTCCGGGATATCAAAACCGGGTAATAAGTCATCGATATCGTCTGATATGATATAGTGCGGTTTCTTTATTTTGCGCATCCCCGGGGGCAGGGCCGCATTGAAAACATCGGCAGGATTGACAAAATAGTACGATGCCATCCATTTGAGGAATCCATAAAGCTCATTGTTAAAAATGGGTTTCGGATCGAGGATTTCTATAATCGGCTTCAGAGCCGCTTTCGGTTTTTTATCGGTGGTTTCTATGAAGTAGCCGATTACCTGCCGCCGACCGAAAGGGATTATCACTCTCTGGCCGGGCCGGAGTTGTTTTTCAACAGAATCGAATCCCAGATAGGTAAACAGCCTGTTGGGAGTATTGGGCACCGCGATATTTAATAATGGTTGTTTCATCGAAAAAAAAGGCAGGCCCAGAAGACCTGCCTTAAAAATTACAGAAAATAAATTACAGATTTTCCAGTTCGGTTGCTTTTGCTTTGGCCTCTTTGGCCTTTTCGGTTTGCCCTGATGAAGTATACAGTTCACTCAGGACATTCCAAATTTTGGGATCACCAGGGTCGAGTTCGGAGGCTTTTTCAAAAGGAGCAATAGCTTCTTCGAATTTCTGCAGTTGAATCAGGCAATCACCCTGGTCGATCCAGTGTTCTTTAACAAACGGTTCGAGTTCAGACAGCTTCTGAAAAACACTCAGAGCATCTTCATAATTTCCGCGGATAAGGCTGACAATGCCGAAGTTTGTCAAAGCATCCATATTTTCGGGATCCAGTTCGAGTCCCTTTTTGAAATAGACCGAGGAAGAGTCGAACATCTGATCACGAAGAGCTATATTTCTCTTGGCGCCTTCAGTATCCTCAATATCCTGGTAATGTTTCACTGAGTCGGAGTAAACCCGAGAATTGACAAGCCAGTATTTGCCGATGTCGATATTTGCAACAGGATCGTTTGGATTTATGGCAAGAGCCTTCATGTTGTACACATGGGCCGAATCGTACTGCTCGAGGTTGTTATAACAAGCGGCGATATTCATCATGGTGCCGCCGTCGTCCGGAATCATGTCGGTCAGTTTGGTGAACCACTTGACGGCATTTCCCCAGTCGCGCATCTGGATATAGGCATAGGCAATATTCTGAACCATATTGGGGTCATCCGGTTTCATTTCATGAGCCTTGGTAAACCATATGGCGGAGGAATCATAGATGCCCTCGCGGTCATAGACCAATCCGAGTCCTTCATAACATCGCGAACTGTCGGGTATGACAAGAATCGCGGCCCTGAAATATAATTTTGTGCTGTCGATGGCGGCGGCCTTGGCCGCTATTGCGGCTTCCTTTGCGGTCGAGTCAAAGGCATTATTTATATCGTTATCATACTTATCATCGAGATTGCCCAGTATCTGAACCCCGTTATTGTAATTGTCACGCCAGTAATAGGCCTTTACCGAATCGACGGTCTTGATGAAATCATCGCATTTTTTCTTCCATTTTTTCTTGACGTCCTTGTTATTGCAACTCAAGGACAGGGAATCGTAGAAGAGTGACATTGTATCAAGGAAGGCAATTTTCTTTTCCAGATCATATTCCTGATTGGCATATTCGCCGAATATGTTGCCCTTGTAGTAAAATGCTTCCGGATGGGGGCCGTGTTCCGACAATACGGTATTTACCAGTTCCAGGGCTTCCTCGACGCGCGGGGGATTGGCGTACAGCGCAATTTTTGCCGATGACAGCAGGGCGCCTTCACTTTTGATTGCTTCCCTTCTTCCGGCCAGAACGGGGATAGCAGTCATCACGATCAAAATAAACACTGTCAGATATCTAAGATACTTCATAACTTCCTCCTCTTGGACAGTTGGCCGGTAACCTCTCAATTTAGTTGGCGAATTTAACATCTTTTGCCGGTTATGTCAACCCTCAACAAATTTTTATCTTGATGTCCGAACGGTAAATTTGATCGTTTGTCCAGCATTCGAATTCACCGACACATCGAATGTTATTGTGTTGGCGTCCTTTACATTATACTTATGACTCGATTGTGTTATGTCCCAGTCGCCATACAGCCTTTTTTCCACATTTATTGTGACGTTCTCTTTTTTGTGATTGCGCAATTCAATTTCATAGCGGCGCTCCTCGACCTGGGGAGAAATTTTGTCATAACCGGTTATTTTTTCCTCAGTCGATATATCAAAAGCATAACCTATAGTCAGTTTCACCTCTTCATCGCGCGGCGTATGATCGATTTTATCTTCTCCGAGGAGAATCATCGAGCCGTCATCATCAGCTTTAAAAATTCTTGCCCGACCGGCGGGAAGCGGTATTCCGAGCCCGGAGGTTTTCGAATTGACAAATTCGACCGACACTTTCACTTTTTTATTATTAATCTCAGGTTGATAGTAGTACTCTTTTTTAACATCGGTCGATGCCGGTTCGAAAAGCGAGATCTGTTTTATCTCATTGTCAGCAATGGTGGCTTTTCGCGGCAGAGTGTACATATGGTATTCGAAAATCTCCTTTTCTTCGAATCCGGGTGCGGCCGCTTTCAGCATGACGGCCTCATCGAGCATCCCCCTCGGGCGGGTGCGCGCTTCGGGCGCGCGGTGAATATCTCCTGCAATAAGTTTCAGGGTTGCCTCTTTGTATGTGGCTCCTGAACGATTATTGATGGAAGACCAGCCGGTCAAGTTGAGTTTTTTTTCGTCCTCAGACAGTATTCCGACATATTCTGCGGTCCAATCGATGCCGGCGGTCTGATAGCTGACTTTGCAGTCGGCCTGTCCGGAAAAATCGGAACTGTATAACCAGAACAGGGTGGGGCGGGTAATCAGCCCTTCGGGTAAATCCGGGAAATTGGCATTGACGACCTGCTCTGTACGGATGGTCTGGACCCGTCCGTTATCACCCTGGAGGACAAAAGCTCCACCCGAAAACGAAAGCAGGGTACCGCTGAACATATTTCCGGTTTCGTCGAAAAGATCGATTTTGCGGTCAACATATTTAGAATATATTTTTTCCGGAGATACCAGATCATAGGCATAATTCTGTTCGAGAATGGCCACCGATTTTCCGGGATCGACCAGCTCGAAACCGACCGAGGTCGGATCGATTTGCGAGGGAACATCGGTAAATGAAACATTGCCGTCGCCTTTTTCGAATTCAAGGACCCTGGTTTCATGCACCACCCCCAGATTACTGTTATATACAGTAATGGATATATCATCGGCGCCTGCCGTCCCGATTACAACTAAAAGCGTAAACAGGGAAATTCCTATCAATCCTGTTCTTCCCATAAAACACCTCCTCGTGTTCATATATTTATACAAAAACGATTATCAAATCTTGCAGTACAATCAACAAAAAAATCCCAAATCGACACTAATCCGTTATTATAGATGGAGTTATGCCAGATCATCAATTCCCTGGAATATTTGGAACCGTCTTTTCGGGGCGGCAAAGGCCGGTTTTCTTAATTGAATCGGGAAATTGCCGATAACTTTTTTTATGGAAAGAAGTTGTCCTTCCAGTGTGATGATCTATGGGGCAAGTCTATTTCTTGATGAATGGGACCGCCTGCGATCGAATAAATCCGGCCGGGGTAAAACTATAACCATGAATGAAACGGCTGTTATTCCTGAGGCTGATTATTCCGGCAGTACCGCCTACATCGATCTGGAAAACGAAGATTTCAACCGGCCCGAATTTCTTCGGGAGTTATCCACCTCATTCGAAAAACTTCGGATCATAGGCATTGCCGAGTCAGTATCTAAGGAACAAACGATCGAGATTGCCAGACTGGGCGTTTCGGAGATTATAACTCAGGATCAATATCGGGATAGGGTGGCTTCGTACGTAGAGCCGGCGGCCGACGCGACCGAAGGGAAACCGGATTTGCGTTCCACCGCCAGCAAGTATTCGCTTGATTCCATAATTGGAAACTCAAGCCGCATATCGGAGATCAAACAGATCATTGATAATCTTAGTGATGTCGATTATCCCAATGCGATTTTGTTCGGAGAGACCGGAACCGGAAAGAATCTTCTGGCCAAGGTGATGCATTACAACGGGGTGAGGAAGGATAAACATTTTACCGAGATTAACTGTTCGGCCATTCCGGACGAGCTATTTGAGTCCGAACTTTTCGGGCATAAAAGGGGCGCCTTCACCGGGGCCAAATCGGATAAGATCGGTTTGTTCGAATTTGCCGACAATGGAACGATTTTCCTTGATGAAATCGGTAATCTGTCAATATCGGCCCAGGCCAAATTACTGAAGATTCTGGAGAATCGTAGACTTCGCCCGGTTGGTGGAGTCACAGAAAAAGATATCAATGTTCGTGTCATCGCGGCAACCAATATCGATCTCGAGGAAGCGGTTAAACAAAATAGATTCCGCGAGGATCTCCTATTTCGTCTAAATTTAATTACGATTCACCTGCCGTCGCTTCGCGAGCGCAAAGAAGATATAAAGCAACTGGCTCTTTTCAATTTTGACTTCTATCGTACACTATATAACAAGTCAGATCTGATCATCAGCGACGCGGCCATCAAAAAATTATGTGAACATGATTGGCCCGGCAATGTTCGAGAATTGCGAAATGTCATCGAGCGAACGGTCTTATTATGTACCGGTAAGAAAGTGGGTGCCAAAGAGATCGGCAATGCGGTGCGGAACGGTCGGGTGAAACTTCGAGAGAGACGAAGCATTGTGATCGAAATCCCGGAACAGGGGATAACTCTCAGGCAGATCGAAAAATACGTGGCGGGCGAAATTCTTAACATGGTTGACTGGAACAGATCAGAAGCCGCCCGGATACTGGGCATTTCCCGCGCACGTCTTCGCAGGATCATGGAAGAGAACAACTTGGAAGAAGACAGGCGAACTCGAAACAATGCCGGTATAAAATAGACCGCTTCCTGATTTTACCCCAACTCTTTAAATATCAGTCAGATAGATTTATTCGAGGCGATTTTACTCAAAATGGGGCGGTCCATTTTGTGCCGATCGATACTCGATAGCAGTCATTACGGTCCAAAATAAAATGTCGGGTAATTTTCATAACAATATAGAATACTGCAGGATACGGGAATTGTCAGCAATTCGGCATAATAATTGATTATAAAAACCCCACAAGCAAAAAGACAGGTAATCGAAAGGAGAATGTATGTCCAAGAGAAGAAGTTTCATGGCGATTATCACGGCCCTTACGGTTTTTTGTCTGGTGGGGATCGTGGGGTGTTCGCAGATTCCTACTGCGAACGATGAAGCTGAACAGTCGGATAACCAGGTTCTTTTAAAGCGGTCTCCGTCCGCGGCAAAGATACTGGGTGATTCGGCATATGTCGAAGTCATCGTTTCGGCGGACCAGGGCGGTGTGGTTAGCCTGTTCGATGTTGAGTTGTCCTTTCCTCCCAAGGCGTTGAACAATGATACTCTTATTTCCATCTCGATTCCGGATATGTTTGTTTTCGCGAATAACTTCGGAACCGATGGTCTGGTATTTAATGTTCCGGTTCATGCTAAAATGAGTTATCGCGACGCCGATCTTTCCGGTGTCGACGAGGACAGGATCAAGATGGCCTGGTATAATGATGCCAGCGATCACTGGGATATTATAGATTGTGAACTTGACACCGTGGACAAAACGGTCACGGCATACATCACACATTTTTCTGCTTACGGTCTGATATCCGATTAAGGAGACTTAACCAGTTAACGTAACTGAATAGGTGGTAACTTGTATGAAGGATAGTGCAGACCGAAAGAGAGGTGATCGTATGACGCACGATGCACGACATTTGCTCGACTTGGCCAGAGACTGGATGACGCAGGGCAATACTACGGTTGCATTCCAACTTCTGAATGAGGCTCTCAAGCATAAGGAAACAGAATCCGACAAGGTAATACGAGGTGAGATTTCGAAAGAGATCGGCCGTATCCACATGCAGACAGGTGAATGGAGCAGGGCAGAGGATGCCTATAATCAGGCCACGTCTCTATTCCTGGAAGAGAATTATTACAAGGGTGCGGCGGAATCTGTTCGAAATCTGGCCAATATGAAGTTCCTGCTCGGGCAGTTCAGAGATTCCAATTCTCTATGTGAAAAAGCC
>QNAH01000030.1 GCA_003641425.1 Candidatus Zixiibacteriota bacterium | reverse complement strand
CGGGACCAGCTGTGCCACGGGCATCAACTACCTTATTAACTTCTAGTGCTTTAAGTTCTTCGGTGTTCATCTTACCTTTCCTTTCTTATAAATTCAATACTTGCTACGAATGGGCGAATATGCGCAGAAACGTATATATATTTTAAAAATTTTTATTTAGTCATTCTCTTTGCTTTCTTTCCCGCGTTTTCCATTCCCTCCAGTAAAATTGAGCGAATTTCTGTGCAGGCTTTTGGAAGTCTCAGATTCGATAAGCTATAAAAAACTGTTTGCCCCTCCTTGCGGGCCTTGACAACATTGTGATTTCGAAGCACCCTGAGATGTTGACTGATATTACTGGAAGGCACCCCCAAAGCTTCAGCCATATCACCAACATTCATTTCTTTCTTCTCAAGTAGCTGGATGATCCTGAGCCTTCGCGAGCTGGCAATCATCCTGCAAAACTCAGCGTGCAGTTCAAATATTTCATTATCATCAGTCTTCATATATACCTATATCCGCATCTACGCATATTAATATACGATAATTTTCATTTGTCAAGCCTGAATTTTAAAAATGTTCATTTTTTGAGTATTTGAAGCTTTTTTACATCAATTTCATTATTGTTCTTGATGTAAACGGCGTCTTGCCTGCAAAATTATTTTTTCTTATATTGTCTACAGGGAAGAAATTAGCCGGTAATAACAATAGCAAGAGCATATGCAAAAAGCCGACGAAAAAGAGATCCTGTGTAGAAGGCTTCTGACCATTGTTGAGAATATTTCTGATGGTGTCTTTTCAGTTGATCTTGATTTTAAGATTACATATATGAACAAGGCGGCCCGGATAATTACCGGCTATAAGATTCAGGAAGCAATAGGGAAACCATGCAAAGAAATCTTCCGTACTACCGCCTGTGACAGTAATTGTCCTCTACAAATCACATTGGCCACAGGGAATCCGGTCATTAACAAACCAGTTTGCATTAAGAATAAAAAGGACAGGCGTATTCCAATTAGTATTTCAACGGCTCTGTTAAAAGATGTTGATGGCAAAATAATAGGTGGAGTTGAGACTTTCCGAGATCTTGATCTTGCCCGAAAACTTCAGAGGGATTTTGAAAGCAGATTTAAATTTGAGGAAATAGTCAGTCGCAACAAGGAGATGCAGGAACTATTCGCAATTCTTCCCATAATTGCCGAAAGCGATAGCGCAGTATTGATAGAGGGGGAAAGCGGCACCGGCAAAGAATTGATTGCCAAAGCCTTACATAGCTTGAGCAGAAGAAACTCGGAACCATTTATTAGTGTAAATTGTGGCGCTCTGCCTGACAGTTTGCTTGAATCAGAACTGTTCGGCTATATGGCCGGGGCATTTACTGATGCCCGAAAAGACAAAAAAGGACGTTTTGCCCTTGCTGAAAAGGGGACTTTATTTCTTGATGAGATTGGCAATATATCTCAGGCAATGCAGGTTAAGTTATTGCGTGTTCTTCAGGAAAAAGAATATGAACCACTTGGCAGTACCAATACTATTAAGGCCGACGTTAGAATAATTACAGCAACCAACGCCTCTCTTGATAAAATGGTCTCCGAAGGTAAATTTCGAGCCGATTTTTTCTACCGTATCAATGTGGTCAAAGTCGTTCTCCCTCCTCTTCGTGATAGGAGAGAGGATATTCCATTACTAATTGATCACTTTGTTGAGCAGTTCAATCGTCTACACCGAAAAGACATACCGGGAGTTGCCCATGCTGCTTTGGAAATTCTAATGACATATGATTATCCCGGAAACATACGGGAACTCGAAAACATAATAGAACACGCCTTTGTCCTTTGTAGTCAGGGCGTTATTAAGCCTGAACATTTGCCGAAACATTTGCAAAAAAAGGAGTCTATTCCTGCTGTAGAAATAGCAACCACCATGAATGAAATGGAGTCATTATTTCTAATCGCCGCCCTGAAGAGAAACAACTGGTCACGTAAGGAGACCGCCAAACAAATCGGCGTGAACCCGTCCACACTATATAGAAAAATCAAAAAGCTCGGGCTTAAAATTCCCAACTCAGAAAGCTAAACAGCCATAATAGACAAATTGCGTTATTGCACGACAGGTGCCGATTGTCGTGCAATAACGCTCGATCTATTTTTCATAAACTTCCTGAGCGTCACAAGTTCAATCCGGGCTTGTCGACGCTATCAAATTGTAATTCAACAACATACAATATTTATTGCTTTTCATTGGCGCTATTGGCACGATTATTGATCTATTTCTGATCAGAAGGTAAAAAATGAAAGGAGCCCGAAAATGATAGGACTAGATCGATTGATGGAGGTCAAAGGGGTTGTCGCGGCAGGACAATTCTCCGAAGATGGTCAGGTTATTAGAAAAGTGGGTGAGATACCTGAGGATCTGATGGAAAGCGCTGAACTATGTGTCAATCAGAACCGTGCAAGTAGCGAATTTTTGAATGCCCTCAATAATAAACTTCCTCGCGAGTATGGATCTTTGGTCGGTTGGATCGTGTGGGGTAGTAAATACTCAGTTGTTGTTGTCGGCAACACACGTGTGTTTGTTGAGACCAATCGTGGCGACTACAACCAACTCATGATTGATCTGGCCGGATCTGAAGCGACCGGCCCCGGACCAATGAATTATTAAAATGACAGGTAAAAAAACATGTTTGAACGGCAAACTTAACTAATTAAGGAGATAAATATCATGGAAACTGGGAACAAAGAAAAACCGGAAGTAGGTCACGGTGTATATCACCCGGGTGCCCGTCCGATGCAAGTGTTTCTTGACAATGATGGGTGTATGTGGCTTTGTGACAAAGACATTGATCCTGGTAAGGGCTTTGAGCAACAGGGCTGTTGGCGTTGCAGGGATCTGGCCTTCACGCGAAATGACTGATCGATCGCGAACAAAAAATCAGTCGACTACGATAGTTTATTTGGTACGGCCGCCGAGTTGTTACTCGGCGGCTGTATATAGTCATTAGAGTTGTCAGGCTGAGTATGATGTTAAATTACGGCCAAAGGCTGATCCGGAATGAGTTCCTGGCTGTATTTAAATTGTCGAAGTGTAAACAATGATAGTTGAGTTAATATACCAATCATTACTCATCACCGGCTTCGTTGGGATAATGATGTTGGTCATTGAGTATATCAACGTATTGACCCGCGGCGCCCGGCAAAGAGGTTTGGCTTGGAGTTCCCCCGATTTAGTCGACACGTCGAAAGGATAGTATTATTATAATACTGTAAGGAGGTGTTCAGATGTCGACCAAACTGAAGCGTCGGAAGTATGACCGGGAGTTCAAGTTAGATACAGACGGCAACTCACCCGGAACGCTTCCTTGGATATCGGTATCCTTGAAATTGTCTTCTATTTTGACAATAGTCCCGATATAGAACTCCATACGGCGCTTACGTATAATTTATAGAATGGAAGGATACCATGCCAAAAATAGAGCCCTTTGAGAAAAACACAAATAAGTACGAGCATTGGTTCGAAAAGAATCCGGCTGTCTTTTTGTCGGAGTTGAATGCAGTCAGAAATCTCATACCTCAGAGAGGTGAATGTGTGGAAATTGGGGTTGGAACCGGTCGGTTTGCAGCCCCTCTGGGCATCGAGTTCGGCGTTGAACCATCAATCCGCATGGGCAAGCTAGCAAAGCGGAGAGGTATACAGGTGATTCAAGCTAGTGGAGAGAATCTGCCGCTGGCAGACGCTCAGTTTGAGATTGCCTTAATGATCACGACAATCTGCTTTCTGGATGATATCAGAATGGCCTTTGCGGAGGTTTACAGAATACTCAAGGAAGGGGGCTGCTTTCTTATTGGGTTTGTTGATAAAAACAGCCCGATTGGTAAGAGCTATGAGCAAAACAAAGAGAAATCTGTTTTCTACTCGAACGCTACCTTTTATTCGATCACGGAAATAATTCAACTGCTTGGAGAGAGTGGCTTTCGAGATTTAGCAACAGTCCAGACAATTTTTCATCCATTGTCTGAGACAATAAAAGCAGAGCCGGTGAAACCCGGTTATGGTAAGGGTGCATTTTTGATCGTGAGAGGAAATAAATGACAGGAAAAGCGAGGTAAAGCGATGTACGTTTACGGACCGGTTCCATCCAGACGACTCGGCTCTTCTTTGGGTGTCAGCCCAATCCCTGCGAAGACATGCACGTATACATGTGTTTACTGCCAGCTGGGAAGAACCACGGATTTGACAAGTGTTCGTCAGAGTTTCTACAAAAAGGAAGATATCCTTGATGAGATTCTCGCGCGAGGAAGAGATTCCCAATTTGATTACGTCACTTTTGTCGGAGATGGGGAACCCACTCTCTGTAAAAATCTGGGTTGGCTCATAGAGAAGACGAGAAAAAATCTGCGAGCGCGAACGGCCGTAATCACCAACGGTTCCCTGCTATTTCTTGAAGATGTCAGAGCGGATCTGAAACATGCCGATGTGGTTATGCCTACTCTTGATGCCGGAAATGAAAGGACCTTCAGGACCGTTAACAGACCGCATCGCAACATCACATTTGACGTAATGTTGCATGGATTAGTGGATTTCCGTCATGATTATCTTGGGCAGATATGGTTGGAAGTAATGTTGATCAAGGGAGTAAATGATACTGAAGAGGAGTTGCGGAGTATTGCAAAGGCAGTAGACATGGTAGCTCCTGACCGCGTGTATGTCGTCACGCCAATTCGGCCGCCCGCGGAATCCTGGGTAAATCCGCCGGCACCCGATAATATTATTATGGCTCAAGAGTTAATTGGGAAAGCCATGCCCATCGTCGACCCGGAATCCGGTAAATTTGACCTGGAGGAACATGGCGACGCCCGACAGGCGATCCTGGAAATTGGCTCTCGACATCCCCTGCGTCTTGATCAGATCGCCGAGATTGAGAGTGCCTATTGTGTTTCTGGAATAGTAGGACAAATGCTTCGTGATGGAGAATTGATCAGGACAGATTATCGGGGAGAAACATATCTGCTCCCGGGGCATTTCCTCAGAGGACAAAGCAATCACGCCAAAGAAAGGAGACTGGCAAAATGAAAGCAGTAAGCGTAAATGTAAATGACCTAAAATGGAGTGGAGCTGCGGAGTATCCAACCGGAACCGAAGAAAAGGTACTTAGCGTGGGTGGCAGCATCGCACCCAGAACCATCATGCTAAAACTCCCCCCCGGGTGGAAAATGGACAGTCACTCTCATCGATTCACAGAACTCCATTATGTGTTGGAAGGCCAGGTCGAGAGTCAGGGACAGAAATACCCGGCCGGCACATTTCGGGTGATTCCAAAACAGGTTGAACACGGGCCATTCAGCTCGGAAATAGGCGCATTGGTATTGGTGATCTGGTGCTCTTTGGCAGATGAGTCCGAATAAGGAAAATCCGAATATCTAATAAGATATTTCTTTAATGGGGGTAACTTTTTAAAGGCATATTAGGAGGGTGGGTGTTGAAAGTAATTTGAGATGAGCAAGGCAGAGAAATGGTATGGAGGCAATAATGGACCTTATTCAATATAAACCGGTTGGTATTATTCATTCACCGTTTAAAACCCCCCAAGAAACGCCCCTGCAATCTAAATTGTCAAAAGGAGCAAAAGGGGAAATAATTTTACAGCCTCAATATGAAGAAGGTCTCTCCGATCTGAACAAGTTTTCACATATTATTCTTTTTTATCATTTTCATCTTTCTAAAACATATAAGCTGATTGTTGAACTCTCTCATAGCAATTCGTCACATGGTATATTTGCTACAAGATCGCCTAACCGTCCAAATCCAATTGGCTTCTCAGTAGTTCACCTTGACTGTATTAATGGCAGCAGACTTTATGTAACAAATATAGATGTTGTCGATGGAACTCCCTTGCTCGACATAAAACCATTTATTCCCCCGATAGAGCGGCAGTATGGTACAACGCTGGGCTGGCTTGCCGAGGGATTTGACGGTGAATAATCGAATCAAAACGCTTTAAAAACCTGGGAGTATGTGGGACAGAATTTTAAATAGTAATTTGTTGTTATATAGATACTCACGAAAACCATTCTCCAATAGCCCCCACCTCCATTTATTATGCTGACACTGTCTGTAAGTATATACATTGATTCATGAATCATCGAAGTATAAAAGAAAATTGACTTTTAATCCAAACTAGCACAGGGACCTCAACACTAGCGACAAAAAGTCTGGTGTGCAAATAGAATCAACTAAGACTTATTTTATGGTCGGCCGAAACATGATCTAATTATGCATTTAAGCCTCGCTGTTTTCTAACCGTTTTCTAACCGCGAACTTCACACAACTACCCACCAACTTGCACCAATTTGACGCAACTTAACCAATATTGACTCAGCGAGTTACATGTATATGACAGCCCGTCAAGAAGTTAGGAGAAATGGTCTATTCGGAATCCTACCCCCTCCGGCATAACAGGCAGGGAGTCTGTTTTTTCGCATTCGGCCCGCCATATCCATCACTTTCCCGTAGTAATAGTAATTCTGTAAGTGCCCCATTCTCATTGGCAATTAATTTACCGGCGATGCAAGACGCTGTCTGGAAATCGAGTCGTTTGATACACCAGGTATATAAGCCGGTGTCTGAAAATGCCGGAGATCTTTGCCCGGCCATATAATTCCCACTCCTACTCCATCTGACGCATCTTATGCACCGGTTCATTCGGATCAAAATTGTCATCGTACAATTCAAGACCAAGATTTTCGAAAATAGCCTCGAATTCCTCGAAAACGGCGACCGTAATCCTGCATAGCGAGGTAAGATCATTATATCCGCCTGCCCGGGCCATATTCAGAAGTCTATTAAAACTCTCCGGCTTGGTTTCGAATTTCCTTGCCTGCGAAAACATCCGGGAGGCTGTCACATAAGGTCCCTGGTTCAAAAAAGACAGGACCTTCAGCATCTCCAGAATCATATAGAAAAACAGTATAGGCATTCCCTCATGGTTCTTCTGGCTGATCGCGTTGAGAACCTTCGTCACCGCTTCCTGGACCTCGGAAAAACATCCCACCGCCCTGTCCAGACATTGTTGCTTTATATCCGGCGGATGGTAGGCGCTTATTTCGGCAATAAATTCTTCGTTGATGATTGGAATCAATCGATCCGAGCCGGAATAGTGCCAGTTCTCATTGACGTCGAGCGTAGTTTTCAAATATGTCTCCCGGGTCATCCACATAAGTTCTATCAGCATGCCGTCGTACATCTTGGCCATTCCACCCTGAGATTTTCCCTCCGGCATCGATTTGACAAAGGCGACCAATTCGAGATCCGAGTAGTCAACATCTTCATTACGCGCAAAAGAACAGCACACGGCAAGAGCGACAAAATTATCTCCGAATTTCTTCTTTATCATCGGCGCCATTTTCTCGATTATCTTTTCCCGGTCGGCGTGAGTGTGTTTTTTTATGCCTTTCATAATACCCTGCTGCATGTCTATGTTTCCAAAGAAGTATCAAAACAGTGATTAATTGTCAACAATAAATACCCGCAATGTGATCGAAACGCCAGGGATGATTCTTCACCATCCGGTTCGTTTATAGTTGACCCCGTTTAACCGAAGGGTTATCTTGCTTCTCAGATATAATTGTATTATGGCGGTCATTTCGGGCCGCCGATTCACATACACATCAAGGGGGTAAAATATGGACACGGATGAATCTCTGCGGCAACATCTATACCATCTTGAGGAGAGTCTACATCAGCCGGAGATCAGGCGCTCCCCCGAGAAGTTGCAGAAGTTGCTTGCTGATGATTTTGTAGAATTCGGAAGTGCCGGTTGTGTTTATGACAAACAGTCGATCGTCGAGGCGCTTGGTGCGGAATCGACGTTACAGATTAATATAACCGATTTTCATGCAATATCGCTTTCTCCAAATACGGCTCTTGTCACCTATCGTGCAGCCGTCTCTAAAAGTGACGGCGGACCAGCCAAACACTCTCTGCGAAGTTCGATTTGGAGACAGAGGAATACAACATGGCAAATGGTCTTTCACCAGGGGACACCGACGCAGATGCTATAAAGATTGTCCTGAAATACCTATATCCCTTTGCCCATTGAATTCATATAGACTATTTTATCAAGAAATCATTCCTGCTGAAGATTGTTTAGGCACTGAGTATTTATATAATGCTCGGGAGACGAATGGTAACAGTACGCGAATTACGGCACGACGATGATATTGATACCGTCCTCACTTTGTGCAAAGACTTTTTTGCCGAATATGAGGGCCATCACAAGGAATTTTTCGAAACCGACAATCTAAGCGATGCCGATATTTCCGGTCGCTTTCTTGAATCGCTTGAATCGGACAGCAGCGCCACCATTGTCGCTTTTATGGATGACACCATTGTCGGTTACGCCTCTGTGGCAGTTCGCGAACAGCCCCGCTTCTACAAAATAAAGAAAATCGGGGCCATTTCCGCTCTCATGGTTGCGAAAGAACACCGGCGCAAGGGTATAGCAACACGGTTGCTCGATGAAACCAGAACCTTTTTTCGCCGCAGCGGAGTAGAGTGCTATACTCTCTACACCGCCACCGCCAATCAGGCAACGATCAAACTTTATGAGCGCAACGGTCTGACGCCGCTTCATAATTCATTTATTGGCGAGGTGGATGTTTAATCTCCATAGGTCGGAATCCCCCTGATTCATGCTTATTCCTGATTCCAATTACATCGAATAAAATTTTCTTGGTACCGGTCATATCTTGCCTTACTGAATTTCTTCAGCTATATTATCCCGATAGAAATCGAGGTTTGCGTGATAAGAATTGAAAAAGCAGATCATGAAAAAGCCGAATTTGTGTTTGATCATGTTGTCAGGCTGTTAAAGGAACTGGAAGACAATCCGGATGAATTTCGCCATCTATGCCAACGGCCGTTATGGAATAATAAACGAGATGTACGTACCGCCCGAATTCAGGTCCTCCGGGTTTGGGGAAAAACTGATCGAAACTGTCAAAGAATATGCAAAGAGCAGAGGCTGGGTAAGAATCGATGTCACCGCGCGACCGGGGGAGAAGTGGCGCCGGACAGTCGGATTCTATAAGCGTGAAGGCTTTACCTTCACCGGACCGAAACTGCGTTTTCTTTTTGAGTGATATTTCAATTAATCGGCTGATTATTCAGGGTTTGATATGAATACCCGGCCGCCAGAACAGTATATATAACGACGATTAAATCCGGCTGAAATGATTTTATCAGCCGGTTAATAACCGGAGGTTACTATGCCTTTTTGCCCCAAATGCCGGTATGAGTACAAGCCGGAAATTCTGATCTGTCCTGATTGTGATGTCTCGCTTGTGGATGTTCTTCCGCCGGAGCCGGAAGCCGCCGAGATACCTGATAAGTCTGACCAGATTGATGGTGACTGGGTGCCGGTTGCCCTGCTGACATCACCACAGTACGCCGAAATGGTAGAAGAAGCCCTGCGCGGGAAAGATATCCCGGTGATTATCCATTCCGGCGCCGGACATTTCGGTCAGATCGGTGCGACCGGCCCCGGATCCATGTTTTCAGCAAGCGGTGGTTATCTGGTGCTGGTGAATAAAGATTTCATAGTCGAGGCCGATCAGGAGGCCTCCGCCATTCTGGGAGATGTCTGGGAAAAATCGAGACTGATTGATCTGGATAATTAAATATCCAAAAATCAGCAAAAAAAAGACCGGATTCTGAATGAGGATTGTTCAACTCCGAGCGATTCGGCATTCTCAAATAAGTTTATATTAAAGCGCCGAATCGCCGCCGGGGCTTTCTTCTCAGAATCCGGCCTGATGCCTGTTGTCTATATATTGTTGTAATTATTCATTGAAAAAAAATCACATTCCTCCTGCTCTTCGCGGTTTTGCTCGTCGAGTTGACGGCAGCCTTCCAGAAGAATCGATTCATTGCTCTGAAAATTATTCGGCTCCGGCAATTCTTCCGGACCGATCGGATCGACGCTCCAGATACCTTTATCCCAGGGAATAGCCAGGTAGACCGCTTCGGGTCCGGTGCATTCATCACATTCGGCAAAAATAATATTTCCACGATCAAGGTACATGGTCAGTTGCCGGCCATTTCCGGTGATACTGATGCGGGCGGTTTTTTCGCTCGGTCCCATCGCCTGGATAATATCGATGACATTCATATCTTCCAGGGTTCCATGTGTCCCCAGATTCTGGATGACACTCAGCCGGCGCTTTTTCTCAGTCTCCAGGCGCAATCGGATACGGTTTATTTTCAGAGCTAAAAGCGATCGGGCATCGAACGCAAGAACATCCTCGATCCCGCTGTTGAGCAAATGCATCAGGCTGTCGATCATGCACTCGTCGGTGAGCAGAAGGGTCGGGATTTGCTCAAGCATGACACCCCGCGATATAAGACTCCCAACCATCTCCGATATCTCGATTGTCGATCCCGATTTTATCAGGATTAAAATATGGGTCCGGTGCTTTTCATATTGCTCGACAAATTCAGGGATCGAGTACGCCGTCACGACTTCAGCATTACTTTCTTTCAGATCATGCTCCAGAGAATCTATATCATACCCATCTTCGTTATATATCAACAGACGGATATGATTCTTGCTTATTTTTGCCGGAATTTTAGCTGCAGTGGATTTTACCGGGGTCTGTGAATAACCACCATCGTTATTTTGATTTGATTTTACCAGGCAATCCCGGTAACAGGCTACAATTGCCGCCTTCAAAACCGGCCCGAGTGCGATATAAAATTCGAATGTCCGCCCCCGAATATTCTCTTCGAGTAATTCGACAAGCTGCCGGCTGACCGGATTTTCGCAGGCAAAACATATATGATTTTTCAATGGGTCGTAATCAAAGGGAAGGATTATATTTCTGAATGCTATTTCGGGTGATATCAATTTGAGAATATTTTCCGGTATTTCACGGCCGGTAAGACTGACGCTTTTACAATTAAACTGCCGCGACAGCGCTTTTAATAAACCGATCTCATCAATATATCCGAATCTAAACAGGTGTGATTCGAGCCGCCCGCCATAGCGTTCCTGATATTCCAGAGCTTCATCGATTTGCGATTTATCCGCCAATTGCTCTTCAATAAGAATATCATCAAGCCGCATTGATACCTCCCGATTGGAATAATAAAAGAAATAGATATATACATTCTATTTTCGGAAAATTTCTATGGATTTGAAGAGATTAGATACAAATTTATTTGATTCCGGAGAATACCGGTCAGGATTATGATACAGGGAAGTGTTTTTACTCGGGAAAAGTCAGCCCGAATTCGCCAAATGATTGCCTGAGCTTATCTTCAAGAGAGCCTTTCCCGTTGTGGCGTATAAAGATAGCATTCAGGTTATGTTTCTGGTAAAGTTGCTTCTTGAATTCGCTCCGATCGACATAAAAGGGCATATGATTATAACCGCATATCTCCAGAAAAAGATTATAATCAGGCAGGTAAAAATCCGGACGGTACTGTTTGCCGGCCAGAAGAATCAACGGTTCATACTGGAATTTAATCCCATTTTTGAACAAAAAATCGGCGCATTTTTTCTCATATTGCGACCGCACCCGCACACCAGATTCAGTCATTATTTTTACCTCGAACCGCCGCCGCCGTTCCACTTTAATCCCCCGGGGCGGATTAAACCGGGGTGACCTTCTCAATTTCTTTCGTTCAATCATATAAATCCAAATATATGTGTGGTCCTGATGATTGCAATCATTATATTGGCATAAAAAAATGCCGAAATCCGGAAGATAAAACGTTATGCCGATAGATGCTGAAAAAATCCACCGCGAAACACTGGTCGCCGATCTCCACTGCGACACCGTCCTGCAAATGAAACGCGGCTACGATATTGCACAGCTCCATGATACCTACCATATTGATATCCCGCGTCTCCAAAAAGGCGGCATCAATCTTCAGGTTTTTGCCTGTTGTATATGCGTCTGCCTGCCCGAAGGAAACCGGTTCGCAATGGCCGACTCGATGATCGATTGCCTGAGTGAAAATATCTCGGCAAATTCGAATAAAATCGCCGTATGCCGCACCGCCTCAGAGGCGAAACAGATAATCGCATCCGGAAAAATAGCTGCTTTTCTGGCCATCGAAAACGGCATGGCCATCGAAAATAAGCTCGAAAATATCGAATACTTCTATAATAAAGGAGTCAGGTATCTGACCCTGACCCATGTTACTTCCCTTGACTGGTGCCGCTCCAGCGCCGACAACCGCGATAATCCCGGCGGCCTGACTGATTTCGGACGCGAAGTGATCGCCGAAATGAACCGGTTGGGAATGATAATCGATGTCTCGCATATAAATGAGGCCTCTTTTTTCGATGTCCTCGATACCACTAAACAACCGATAATCGCCTCGCACTCGTGCGCCTACAGTATCACCCCGCATAACCGCAACCTGACCGATGAACAGCTTCGGGGGCTGGCGGCCAACGGCGGAATTATCGGAATAAATTTTTGCACCGATTTTCTCTCATCCGATTATGCAAAGAAAGCCGGTCCTGTCTATAAAAAATATCTGTCCGACCTGCGAGAAATAGACCGGCACTATTCCGATCAAATGAGTGAAGATGCTTATCAGGAAAAGTTCTCCTTCCTGACACCATTCGCAAACGATGTCGCCGCCAATGTCGGCGATTCCATCCCGTCATCGGCAACCGTGGTCGATCATATCGACCATATCGTAAAATTGGTCGGGCCGGATCATGTCGCCCTGGGTTCCGATTTCGACGGCATTTTTATCACCCCTGCGGATCTTGGGGATTGCTCACAAATGCCAAACATAACCCGTGAAATGGTCCGCCGCGGATATGCGGAAGAAGATATCAAAAAAATCCTCGGGGGCAATTTTATGCGGGTTTTCCGCGAGGTTTGCGGTTAAGGCTTCAAGTTTTCGGCATTCTGGTCGGTATATTCGATACCGGTTGATCGCTTGAAAGTCCCCGAATTCCATCGAGAGGCTTGCCTAATGCTCTCGCATGAATTAAATTCATACATCAATCGGATATATGAAATCTCATTTTGGAGACAATTACTATGATAAACCTGAAAGGCAAAGTTGCCCTGATAACCGGCGCCTCTCGCGGCATCGGCAAAGCGGCGGCGATCATGTTCGCCATGGCCGGGAGCGATGTGGTTGTCAACTACCGGCGCGAGACGGCCGAGGCCGAAAAAGTAAAAACGGAATGCGAAAAGCATGGTGTGAAAGCGATCATCGCCCAGGCCGATGTCGGCAGTCGGGTCGATGTCGAGCGGATGACGGCGCGGGTGATCGAAGAGTTCGGGCGGATCGATGTCCTTGTCAATAACGCCGGTATCT
>QNAH01000029.1 GCA_003641425.1 Candidatus Zixiibacteriota bacterium | reverse complement strand
TTCCTCGCGAAGGTGGTCGTAATCCTCGTTTTCGATCGCCTCGACAACTTCGTAGGTTTCTTCGATCAGGTATGGAAGCAGTGATTTATGGGTCTGTTTGCGATCCCAGTTACACCCTCCGGGCTCCCTCAGGGTGGCCATTACATCCACTAACCTGTTGAAAGGTTCTAATTTATGAGACATTTTCAGTTTATCCTTTCCAAATCAACTTTTCTGTCGATATTATCCTATAATACCGAATACCGGAGATAAAATAAAGGATTTTAAAAAATTCCTTGCCTTGACAAAACGTAATATCTACGGTATTATTTCTTTTTTTAAGAAAGCGAGATGAATACGAAAACGAAAAATAACGACAATTCCAAGGCCAAGCCTTATGATCCCACCACGGTCGAGAACCGGCTTTATGCGGACTGGCTGAAGGCCGGATATTTTAAAGGTGAGATCAAAAAGGATAAAAATCCTTATTCGATAGTCATTCCTCCCCCGAATGTCACCGACATTCTTCACCTGGGGCATGCCCTGAATAACACTATCCAGGATATTCTGGTGCGCCAGAAGCGGATGTCCGGTTTCGAAGCCGAATGGGTTCCCGGCGCCGATCATGCCGGTATCGCCACCCAGGTCATCGTCGAAAAGCAGTTGAAGAAGGAAGGCACCACCCGGCGCGAACTGGGACGGGACAAGTTTCTCGAGCGGACCACCGAACTGGCGTATCGTAACAAGGACCAGATCCTCAATCAGCTGAAAAAGATCGGGTGTTCCTGCGACTGGGAGCGAACCCGGTTTACAATCGACGAATCACTGTCGCGGGCGGTTCTGAAGGTATTTATCCATCTTTATGAGAAGGGCCTGATTTACCGGGGGCACCGCATTGTCAACTGGTGTCCGTCGTGCCAGACTTCGCTGTCCGACGATGAGGTCGAACACGAGGACAAACAGGGTAGTCTGTGGTATATCAAGTATAAGCTGAAAGGTTCGGATCAGTTCCTGACCGTGGCCACGACCCGCCCGGAAACCATGCTGGGCGATACTGCTCTGGCGGTCAATCCCAAGGATGCCCGGCTGAAAAAATATGTCGGCAAGACCGCCATATTGCCTATCCTGGAGCGAGAACTGCCGATAATCGCCGATAATTATGTCGATCCCGAATTCGGTACAGGTGTGGTCAAGATTACACCGGCACATGATCCCAACGATTTCGAAATCGGCCAACGCCATGATCTGGAAGAGATCAATATTCTCAACAACGACGGGACTCTCAATGCCAATGCCGGAAAATTCAAGGGGATGGATCGCTACGAGGCGCGCAAACAACTGATAAAAGAGCTGGATAAAAAGGGCTATCTTGAAAAAACAGAAAATTATGATCTGGCGGTAGGCACTTGTTACCGCTGTCATCAGGATATCGAGCCGTATCTCTCTGATCAGTGGTTTGTTAAAATGGCCCCGCTGGCCAAACCGGCTATAGAGGCGGTCCTGAAAGGCGATTTAAAATTTCACCCGGATTATTGGTCAAAAACATATTTGCACTGGATGGAAAATATCCGCGACTGGTGTATCTCCCGCCAGCTCTGGTGGGGACATCGCATCCCGGTTTATTACTGCGATTGCGGCGAGGTCATCGCCGCCGAATCGAAACCGGAAAAGTGTCCCAAATGCGGCGGCACCGAGATTACCCAGGATGAAGATGTTCTTGACACCTGGTTTTCATCATGGCTGTGGCCGTTCTCGACTTTCGGCTGGCCGGATAAAGATCCCCTGCTGGAATATTTTTATCCGACCAAGGTCCTGGTAACCGCCTCGGAAATCATATTTCTCTGGGTGGCGCGCATGGTCATGGCCGGTTATGAATTTGTCGGTAAGATCCCGTTCAACGATGTTTATATACACGGCACAGTCCGGGATGCCAACGGAA
Source organism: Candidatus Zixiibacteriota bacterium (assembly GCA_003641425.1). GTDB lineage: Bacteria > Zixibacteria > MSB-5A5 > GN15 > PGXB01 > PGXB01. Next base: position 11,414 of record QNAH01000029.1, on the reverse strand, counting down.
TCAAGATGTCAAAATCGCTCGGTAATGGTATCGATCCTCTGGAAATAATCGATCAGTACGGTGCCGATGCTTTGCGGATTTCGCTGGTCCTGGCCACACCCGACGGACAGGATCCGTGGATATCGAAGAATACATTCGAAATCGGGCGCAATTTTGTCAATAAGCTGTTTCAGGCCTCAAGATTTGTGATGATGAGAACCGGCGACGAAAAGCCGGATATCAATACTATACCTGAAAAGGATCTCATTCTGGTCGACAAATGGATCCTCTCCCGTCTTGAGCGGACAATCGAGACGACAAATAAATATTTCGCCGAGTTCAAGCTCTCGGCGGCGGCCAAAAATCTTTACAGTTTCACCTGGAACGATTTCTGTTCATGGTATATTGAACTGATAAAACCGGACCAGCCGGGTCAACCGATCCGGAAAGCATCACTTGATGTCGCCTTCTATGTTCTCGACAAAATATTGCGGCTGTTGCACCCGTTTATTCCATTTGTTACCGAAGAAATCAACGGCAGGATGAAAGAATTTTCCCCGGACAAGGAAGATACACTTACATTCGGGCCGTGGCCGGAGGAAACGGCGAAATTCAAAGATGACGCCCTTGAGGCTTCCTTCGAGTCCATCCAGTCGGTGGTCAATGCGGTCCGCTCGATTCGTGCCGAAATGAATGTCCCCCCGGGTAAACGCTCGGATCTCCATGTCCGTATCACCGATGTCGAAATGGGGAAATTACTGGATACATATCAGGATTATTTCCGTTCGCTGGCCAAAATAAACAAGCTGTATATCGGCGAGGATATCAAAAAGCCGGGACTGTCGGCTTCGGGAATTATCTCTGGGGCGGAAATTTTCGTGCCTCTCGAAGGATTGATCAATATCGACTCCGAGAAAACCAGATTGGAGAAGGAACTGGCGAATCTCAAAACGCAACTCGAAAAGTTATCCAAGAAGTTGGCCAATTCCGACTTCTTAAAAAACGCACCATCCGATGTTGTCGAGAAGGAAAAAACGAAGCGAATCGATATCGAAGAGCGGGTTGAAAAGCTTAATACCAATCTGGAACAATTGATGGGCTGGTAAATACAGATAATCGATTCGACTGATAAAAATAGAGGTGCCTGTGGCGCCTCTATTTTTTGCAAAAAAATGGCCGCCCCGTGCGGCCATTAAATGGAAACTATGAAAACGGGGTTTTGAAAGCTTTTAGTTCACTCGCGCAAAATCTTCAATATAACTTGCAACCGATCGGGCTCCGGCGGCATCGGGAAACGAGGATATTTCGACCGGGACCAGATAATCAGCCGGTTTTCTGAAATAATCGCCGCAGAAGCTGTAAAGTGTTTCCGAGATACGGCGCGCAGCCGCTTCCGCTCCCTGACGAGGGGTCTCAGGCAGCAGCAAACCAATCTTCGTGTCGCCATATCCCGATATCAAATCAACTTCCCTGACAGAACCCCTGAGCACCTCAAATAAATCGCCGAGAAATTGTTCTTTATCAGCATCCTTGCTTAAAGAACCATTGCCTCCAAGCTCGATTATCGGGCCGAGATTGATAACAACTAGTGATAAAAAGATCCGATAACGCTCGGCTCGTCTCAATTCATAGTTGATGAGATCGGCAAATCTGGCAATTGTTTCTGTTCTGTTTGTTTTGCTGTCCATGCGTTTCTTAAGTAAGCTCGTTGTTTAATATTATTTATCTTCCATTAATAAAGCAATTTTCATTCCACCCCCGCAAAAACCGTGTATAAAACATAAGAATTACATTAGAAAACAGTCAGTTTGTGATTTATACAGGATGGTTATATGTCAAACAAGAGATGGTCTAAGCATTAAATAGATAGTGTTATCCAATAATGGTTATCCACATTTTTAAAGTGTGCAATATATTGCGGAAATGGTGAAAAACAATATCAAAGTTGACAAATGGAGGTCATACCCCAAGTAGGCTTATTTACTGCTATTCAGGTTATATTCCTTGATTTTATATAATAACGAGCGGTAACTTATTTCCAGAAGCTCCGAGGCTTTTCGACGATTCCAGTTGGTTTTGTTCAGAACTTCGCTGATCAGTTTTTTCTCTTCCCGGGCTACGGCAAATCCGACGCGTTTTTTAAGAGAATAAGAATTAACCAATTCCTCACTCATCTCAACTTCGGCATCTCCGACCGTCGAGGCAACCGGGTTGATCGAGGTAATACCGGTCGATAGCAGATCCCCGATAATAGATTCGTCGCCCCGGACGACGATCTGCTTTATCAGGTTTTCCAGTTGACGGACATTGCCCGGCCAGGAAAAATCGGCCATACGCGCCATGGCCTCGGATGATAGCTCCGGGTAGTCTTTATCATAAAGACTGTTATAGCGGTCAAGAAAATATTTTACCAAAAGCGGGATATCCTCGGGGCGCTCTCGCAACGGAGGAAGAAATACTGTGATCTCATTCAGCCTGTAAAAAAGGTCATCACGGAACTGCTGCCGTTGTATGGCTTCCTCAAGATTCTTATTGGTGGCGCAGATAATCCTCACATCGACATGAATATTATTTATTCCGCCGACGCGGACAAATTCCTGCTGTTCCAGCACCTGAAGAAGTTTTGATTGCAGTTCCATCGGCATGTCGCCTATCTCATCAAGAAAAATCGAGCCTTTGTTGGCAACCTCAAATCGCCCCGGCTTGGTCTTATGAGCACCGGTGAAAGCACCCTTTTCATAACCAAACAATTCGGCCTCGAGTAGATCACGCGGTATGGCGGCGCAGTTGACCTTGGTAAACTGCTCTTCGGAACGCCCGGAGAGCGTATGTAGCATACGTCCGACAATCTCTTTACCGGTACCGGACTCGCCGCGGATCAGGACCGTCAGTTCGGAATCGGCGACCTGCTCGATAATGTTTTTTACCTGCGTCATCTTGGGAGAATCACCAATAAATTGATCATACTGACTTCGTGATTTGAGCTCGGTCCTTAAGGTCTTGACTTCCTGCTTTAATCTGTTTTTCTCAAGAACGGTATTGATGTGGATCTCGACTTCTTTGACATCAAACGGCTTGTTGATGAACTCGGCCGCTCCAAGATGCATCGAATGAACAATATTCTTCGTTTCACCGTGTCCCGAAAGCATAATGACTTCCGGACGGGAAGGCATCCTGTTCAATTTTTCCAGGACTTCCAGCCCGTTCATACCAGGCATCTTTATATCAAGAAGAATCAGATCCGGTTTCTCGGTAGAAACCATCTGAATTCCCTCGATACCGTCGCGCGCCGAGACAAACTCCATCCCGGATGACAGCCCCTCGGAAAGAATCCATGAGACCTTGGGGTCGTCATCGATAATCAGAATTTTTATTTTCTCTTTTGCCATATATGTAATCTTTTGCAGTTTTTATATCTATCGTCAATAAAAACGAAAAATCAACCGCTTTTGGCAAAAATTATGCTATTTTTTGCATAATTTTGCAGTTATCAAATTGGAAAATAAATAATGAAATCAGTCCCTTCCCCGAATTCCGATTTCACCTCGAGGGTACCCCCATGTGCGGCAATGATTCTCTCGACAACAACCAGCCCCAGGCCGGTGCCGGTATCCTTGGTTGTGTAATATCTATCAAATATCTTTGCCAGGTTATCTTTTTTTATGCCGTGCCCGGTATCACTTATGATAATGGCCAGGTAATCCGCATTTTTAAATGACGGGCGACTGATTTTCCCCATGACTTTTAGAGAACCGTTTTCATCCAGGGCATCGATGGCATTCAAAAACAGATTAAGGAAAACTTCGAGAATCTGGTTCCTGTTCAGCGCGATCTCATATTCGGCATCCTCGTAATACTCTTCGAATTTTATATGTTTCTTTCGCAGTTCCGGACCTACAAATTCCGCGGCGCGCCTGATAATAGTCCTGATATCCCGGATCTCAGTTTCATATTTATGCGGCTTGGAGAAATCGACCAGTTCCGTCACCAGTTCATTGAGACGATGGATTTCTTCCTCGACCATTCCATAGAATTTTGTATCTTCGACTACCTGCGGCCATTTTTCGCCCAGTATCTGTATCCACCCTTTGATATTGGTCAACGGCTTGCGCAGGTCATGAGATATCTCGGAAATCATATTACCCATGGTCAACAGCCGGGTGGCGTTTAGAAGTGCCTTTTCTCTTTCGTAAAGCCCCGAGGCCTGAGATATTACCAGCCTGGCCAGCGACACTTCCTGTTTTGTATAGGGATGCTCATTCCCGGATCCGATACAAAATATATGTTTGAGAACACCTTCCTGGATTACCGGCAAAGCCGTAAAATTCGGACCCGGCTTCGGATAAGCCGGGCACTCACTTATCTTTTCTCTCAGCCGGGTCGAAAAGGCCTTGATATCATCGATATCGAGCTTATCCAGATCCATATCCTCAAGTATTACCTCATCCGATTTGATCAATTCGAGATTTATCGAACCGCTGTCGGTCAGCGGTATTTTGGTGCCGGTGGCTCCAACCGGTTTTAGATTATTGGACACCGGCTGCCATTCGAACCATAGTGCAAAATCTATCGGCATAAGTTTTTTCATATACTCGAAAACAGCGTTTCGCATTGCCGAAACCGAACCGACCGAGGATAATTTTCTGGACAATTCGAACAACACCGAGAACTCATTCAATTTTCTCAGATTGTCTTCGAATTGACGGGCATCATCGATGGCAACCGCGGCCTGCGAGGCAAATGTGGTCAGCAGTTTAAGATCGTGCTTGTTGAAAACCTGGCCGTCCTTTTTATTGGCCATGTTTATAACACCGAGAACCCTGTTGGAAACTTTAAGCGGGACGCACAGGAGCGATGCCGAAGAATAGCGCTCCTTGTTAATACGCTTGAAACGCTTGTCCTTCTCGACATTCTTAATAATTAGCGGGGAGCCGCTCTTGGCCACATAACCTGCAATCGACGAGCCGATCGGGAGCCTGACTGTCCCGGGCAGTTTGGGATCCAGACCAATCGAGGATTCTATCGTCAGGTATTCACTACCAGGGTTTATAAGCATGAGCGAGGCGATCTCGGCCTGAGTCACCCCGGCCGCGAGCTTGACTATCTTCCGCAGAAGATCATTCAGTTCGATCGTATGAGCCAGCGACCGTCCGGCTTCATACAATGCATTGATTTCCTGAAGGCGATTATTGAGATTCAGATTCGACATCTTTAAATCATCATATAATCGTTTTCTTTCTATATTGGCCTGCCTGATTTCAAGACCGCGTTTGACCGAGATTTCAAGCTGTGAAAATTCGACCGGCTTCAACAAGTATTCAAAGGCCCCGTTTTTTATGGCCTCCAGCGAAGATTCGAGAGATGCATACCCGGTCATCAGGATGACAATCGTCTCGGGATCGACATCTTTGGCGGTTTTCAGTATATCCAGGCCGGAATATTCCGGCATCTTGATATCCGTTATAATAAGATCATACTTATTCTTTTTGATCTGATTTATGGCATTGGTCGAAGATTTGGTCGTGGTAACATCATAGCCGCTGTTGGAGAACAACTCATAAAGCGAATCGCACATACGGGTTTCGTCATCGATAACAAGTATTTTCTCAGATCCGCCACTCATATTCTTCTTCCTCTTGATCAATGGGCAATTCCACCTTAAAACAACCGCCCTTCTTGTTATTGAAAAATTCGATGGTCCCGCTGTGATTGGTGATTATACCGCGACTGACCGAAAGCCCCAGACCGGAGCCGCTGCCGTCAGCCTTGGTGGAATAAAACGGCTCGAATATATACGGGATGTGCTTCGGGTCGATACCTGATCCGCTGTCCTGAATGAGTACCTGTACCTTGTATTCCTGCGATGACATTTTGACGGAGACTTCACCGCCATCGGGCATGGCATCGCGGGCATTAAGAAGCAGGTTCATAAATACCTGCTTGATTCCGTCCGACCAGGCCATAATCTCGGGCATCGGTTCCTCCACCTCCACCAGCGCCTTGATACCGGCATTCTCCAGTTGCCGATTCATCAGTGATAAAACTTCTTTCATGACCACATACAGATTGGTCCTATGGAACTTTATCCGCATGGGACGGTTAATGTTGAGCAATTGCCGGACTATCATAGTAATTCTATCGATTTCCTGCCCGACAATATTAGTATATTCTTTGACTTTTTCCGGAGAATCGTTCTGCCGTTCGAGAAGCTGCAGGTAGTTCTTTATAATGCTCAAGGGGTTATTCACTTCATGCGCTATCTTGGCGGATAATTCCCCGGCGACCGCCAGGCGTTCGGTCTGCAGTAACAGCTTCTGCGTTTTTTGCAGTTTATCAAGTGTCTCTTTCTCGGACTCATAAAGACGCGCGTTCTCGATTGACACCGCCGTCTGATTGGCAAGAATCGAAAGAAACTCGATATCTTCATCAAGAAAACGCTGCCCCGATTCCTTCTGCGATATAATCAGAATCCCGCGTAATTTTGTCTGAAAAATCAATGGAACGACCAGCCCGTTTTCAAAATATTCTATAAAGAAAAGCTCTTGTGAATCCGGAAGCTTCTTTGAAATATCACCGATATATATCGGGCGATTGTAGGCGGTGATGTATTTACCAAGTTCGCCTTCGGGATCGATGATGATCTCTTCCCGCGGAAACGGCGGGGATCCTTTTACACGCGTGATATAGAAATTCTTACTGCCGTACTGGCGCGGCAAATACAGAGCCGCCTTGGCCGCCCCCATCTGTCCAAGGGAGGTCAGGACAAAGGAATCGAGAAGGGTCTCGTAATTCAGGACCGCATTGAAGTTGCGGCTCAACTCGAAGATGGTGTAAAGATCGAAAATCCTGCGTTTGAGAAGCCGGTTGGCCTTGGTCAGCTCGACCGTTCGCTCCTCGACGAGAAACTCCAGCTCATGATGCGCCTTTTTAAGAATATCCTCGGCTTCCTTGCGCTCGGTAACATCGACCAGTGAGACAAAATCTGCATTCTTCCCGGCAAAGGTAACCGTTTTTGAATACAGATCGACCCATTTTTGTCTGCCCGACCTGTCTATCGTCCGATAGGCGTAATGACTGACGACATTGGACTCTCCCCTTTGTTTTTTGCCGGCCTGCTCCATCACAAAGGCGCGGTCGTCGGGATGAATCGCTTTGGCAAATTCATCAGCATCCCAGGCCAGCATCTCCTCGATGGAATAACCGGTCAATCTGGCGGCCGCTTCATTGGCGTATTTTATCTGACCATCCTGAATAATGACAATGGCCAGAATCCCTTGTTCCGACAGAAGCCGGAATTTTTCTTCGCTCTCCCTGAGAGCATTTTCGGCTACACGCCGGTCGGTTATGTCCCGGGCATGGGCACAGTGATATTGTTTATCGTTGAATTCAAGGTAATTCAGCGTAAGCTCGACCGGAAATGTTGAGCCGTCCTTGCGCTTATGGATACTTTCTATTGTAAATGTCTCGTTCTTCCGAAGTTTTTCCCAGTGTCCGGGCCAGATTTCATCGTTGAAATTGGGATCGATATCAAACACCGACATGCTCAGCATTTCTTTGCGCGTGTATCCAAGATTCTTGCAGGCGGCATCATTGACAAATAAAAAGCGGGCATCGGGACCGATCCAGAATATGGAATCTGAAGATTTCCCGATTGATATCTGCGACAGCTTCTGACTTTCGGAAGGAACCCCATTAATGTCGATACTTGCCTTGTCGGTGCTCTTTTTTGATGCGGCTTTGCTCTTTTTTGCCTTGCCGCTTTTGTTTTTCTTCTGGGGTGTCATAAAATCTTGTCTTTATTTGCCATAAAATCGCCCACCGCGTAATGAGAGCCGCAGACAATAATTATATCGTCATCTGACGCTGATTTTACAAGCATCTTTGATGATTCGACAACCGATTCCGATATCGACACCTGTTTGCCCTTGCTGAAATACGAGGCGATCTCTTCGGGCTCGGCCGAACGATGTGTCTTCAGCCGCACCACTTCGGCCCTTCTTACTATCGGTTGAATATACCGTATTGACTCCTCGAGATTTTTATTCCTGACAAATCCGATAACAATATCGGCTTTACGGCCGGGATAGAGAGCCCTGAAACAATCGACCATGGCCTTTATTCCGGCCGGATTATGTCCTACATCGAGTATCAGAGTGGGCCGGTGATCACTTTTTATTATCTGGAAACGTCCCGGCCAGACAGCATTTTTCAGACCGTCCCTGATCGGCCGCCGTCCTGCTTTAAATCCGAGCGGTTTCAGTGATTCGATCACACTTATCGCCAGGGCGGCATTTTTGATCTGGTGTTCTCCCGGAAGGGATATATCGATACCATTCATTCCGGTGCCGTTGCGTCTGTAATCAAAACCGAACGGCGGGCCGCTGCGCGAAAAATCTGAGGGACGCAGATAATACAGCGGCGCCTTTCGCCCACGGCAGACACGGGCGATTTCATTTCGCGCCTCCGGTTTCATTACTCCCAGCACGGTCGGCACCCCCGGTTTCACAATCCCGGCTTTTTCATAGGCTATTTTCTGCAAGGTGTCGCCAAGAATATTGGTATGGTCATATGAGATATCGGTAATCACCGATAATATCGGTGTCAGCGTGCTGGTGGCATCGAGACGCCCGCCCAGGCCGACTTCGACAATCGCAATATCGATTTTTTTTTCGGCAAAATACGAAAAGGCCAGGGCCGTGCATGTTTCGAAGAATGTGATTTTGTTACGCAAAATAATCCCGCGGGTCTTTTTTACAAATTCGGTTATATACTTTTTTTCTATCTGCCGGCCATTGACCCTGATCCGTTCGCGATAATCGACCAGATGCGGTGAGGTGAAAATGCCGGTTTTATAACCGGCCTCGCGGAGAATCGATTCGATAAAAACGGCCGATGATCCCTTGCCGTTGGTGCCGGCTATATGCACCGCCGGAAACCTGTTCTGCGGATTATCGATCCTGTTCAAAAATCTGGTTATATTTTCGAGACCGAGCTTGATACCGAAAAGCTCGCGCCTCATAATAAAATCAAGAGCCGAGGAATAGCCACCCTTTATATCAGCCATGACAACTATCTCTGGAAATATTTTAAAAGAAGAATCAATGTTTCGCGAAGTTGCGAGCGATTGACGATTTTATCAAGAAATCCTTTCTCAAGGAAAAATTCCGATGATTGAAATCCCTCGGGCAGATCCTGCCCGATAGTCTGCTGAATCACACGCGGCCCGGCGAATCCCAGCAATGCTTTCGGTTCGGCGATGATGACATCACCAAGTGATGCATAACTGGCCATGACACCCGCCGTGGTCGGATTGGTCAGAACAGATATAAACGGGATCTTTTTCCCCGCCAGAACAGCCAGCAGGGCCGATGTTTTTGCCATCTGCATCAGCGACAGGATACCTTCCTGCATCCGCGCCCCGCCGGAACAGGAGACCAGAATCAGGGGTATTTCACGCTCGATGGCCCGTTCTATGGCGCGGGCGATTTTCTCACCCACAACCGAACCCATCGAACCGCCGACAAAACTGAATTCCATTATGGCAAACGATACATCGATCGAATCGATCTTGCCGATACCGGCCTTAACTGCATCCTTGAGCCCCGATTTTGCCTGCGCCGCTTTGATACGATCCGGATATTTCTTGGAATCCTTAAACCTGAGCGGGTCCTTGGATTCAAGATCGACATCATATTCCTGCAATTCGCCGTTGTCCAGGATCATCCTTATGTATTTGTGACTGGGGATTCTGAAGTGGTATTCGCAATTGGGACAAACCCAGAGGCTCTCTTCAAGCTGCTTGGTATATATGATCTCGCCGCATTCGGGACATTTCGACCAGAGCCCATCAGGTATTTCTTTTTTTTCTTTTCCGGTTAAACCGGATTTGGCCTTTTTAAACCAGTCCATTTTGGCTGTCTTCTTCCCTGAGATTTTTTACCATAACATTCGCATCCTCAACCGGATTATGATAATAATCGGGCCGCCGATATAAATCCTGGAAACCGTATTTCCTGTATAATTCAATCGCGGCCGTATTACTCGGCCGCACATCAAGGAAAATATACTCGCACTCGGCTTCCCTTGCGATTCCCAAGATACTATTTAATAATAATTTGGCAATATTTTTTCCCCGATAAGCCGGAGTCACCGCAATATTGGTCAGGTGCGCCTCCCCGAAAGTTGTTATATATGCCGCGTAACCTATTATCACACCGTCACTTTCAGCCACCAATACTCCGCGGTCGGGCTGATTGAGCTCCAAATTAAAGGCCGCCACGGGCCACGGATCAGGAAAAATTTCGATCTCCAGAAGTGCGATTTTCGTCACATCGGACGAGGTCATCGGCCGTATCGTGAGATTATTTACTTTTGCCCTGATGGACTCGCTCATTTTATCTTCCCGGCCTTAAATTCCTGTATATATAACGGCTCCAACCGGGGGATATCATCACCGCCGACCAAACCGAGCCTGACCGCTCCGCTTTTAATGAAATCGTCTATGCTCATTTGAAAATCCTGATCGAATAATTTCCTGACATCGGGAATATCCAGCTCGGCGGGATCACACTCGATCCCAAGCATGGAAGGAATACCCGAGATGCTTCCCAGCTCAACGGTTTTTACAACCGAAATCGACCTGTCATCAAATTTTTCCGCATCGATCACACCAAGATAATATTCGTTCCGTCTCGAGGGAACCAGTACGGCCGTTTTTCCATGCTCACGGTACAATCGTCCGGCTATTGCGGAAAAAATCGAGATACCCACGAGGGGAATTTCAAGCGAGATCGCCAGCGCTTTCGCCGTTGCCATTCCAACCCGCAGACCGGTAAAAGAACCCGGCCCGGTCGATATTACAATGGCATCGATATCGGCCTTTTTTATGCCTGCCTCCCGGATTACATCTTCGATAAGCCCAAAAATAAATTCTGCATGGCGGTAACGATCCTTGTTTATGGCGCTATATAACAGACCCGGTTCAACCGCCAATCCCACTCGCAAGCTTGACGTGGAACTGTCGATTGCAAGTATGATATTTTTTCCTGATGCCATTATTCACTTTTCCTCGGGCTCCGGCGATGATATGGATATCCGCCTTTGATTTTCCGAAATAATTTCGATATTGATGAAAATGCTTTCCACGGGCAACATATCTTCGGCCTTTTCGCCCCATTCGACAACCGTGACACCATCGCGCATCATATAGTCATCCCATCCGATCTCATACAGTTCATCGATTTTTTTCATACGGTACAGATCGAAGTGGTACAGCGGCATTTTACCATACATTTCATTTACCAGCGTGAATGACGGTGATCGGACATCGTTTTCGTCAATGCCCAGTCCGGCGGCAATACCTCGTATCAGGCATGTCTTACCCGCACCCAGCGGCCCGGTCAAAGAAACGACATCACCGCTTCTTAAATCGGCGG
>QNAH01000028.1 GCA_003641425.1 Candidatus Zixiibacteriota bacterium | reverse complement strand
TAGGTGACGGTGATATTTTCGAGCGCATCGATGATACGTTTCGGGTCGCGGTCGATATGCTCTTTCAGGGTATCGGTGCTTCCGGTCAGATAGCGGGCAATACCGAGCGGATTGAATATAGTCATCAGGAGCGGCAGTTCGGGATCGGACTTCTTTTTGATCATCGAGATCGCTTTCAGATGTTCGGCCAACACCGGTTTTTGCATCGACAGCGGTGCGATCCGGTCCCAGTCGTTTATATCTTTGACGGCAAATTCGAGTTTTTCATGTTTCCGGAACTCGTCGGTGGACCAGCGCAGTCGGTTGCCCCAATCCTCGACATGGAAACTGGCGCGCGGGTTGATTTTCATGAAGTCCCAGTCGAATTTTTCCTGAAAGGCAAGCATCGCCCCGGCCAGCATCTCGGCGGATGATTCGCGGTGATAAAAATGTCTCCAGACCGATATAGCCGGGCGATCGGGAATTTCGCCGCCCATGGTCATCTCAATTCGTTCGCGGTGTGAGTATTTGTCGGGCATGTTATTTTTTGTCTTTATCCTTTTCTTTCCATGCATCATGCATCTGGTAGTAGTGCTCCGGGTATTCGGGTGTGTGCTGCAGATAGGCCGGAACCGGGTAGCGGATACCGCCGCGGTGGGTACCCTCGAGTCCCCTGATAAGATCCTCCTCGATACCGACCGGCAGGGATATGGCCATTTCATCGTCGCCGGTCTGCCCGAAAACGCGGTCACCGTAGCAGGGGAGGATGACCTGGGGATCGCGGGATTTCATCGTCTCGATACAGATATCAGCGCAATCCAGCCGGGCCGAGAACTTACTGGTCAGGTAACCGCCTTTTTTGTAAAGGGCGGCCGCTACCAGCCGCATGATCTGGGCGGAATTGCCGTAGACAAGATAGACATGGGGGACAAAATCGGCCCGCGAGACCGGCGCCGCCAGAATATATTTGTATTCTTTGAAGGAAAATTTGGGCACCTGCGCCTCTGTCCGCGCCCCCGCCTGTTTGGTTTCGGTAAACATGCCGGCGCACATGGCCCCGCAGTCGTAAAGCTCGAGTTCTTCCTTGAACCCGAAGGCGGTCAGGGCCAGCGGGCAGTTGATATCTTCCTCGCCGACTGCGAGTTGCCATCCGTAGCGGCGGGCCATGGAAAAGGTCTGGCAGACGGCCACCTTGATATTCATATCCCGATGGGAGCGTTTGGTCCTTTCCGAGAGCTCTTCGCCCTCCCTGACCATCCTTATGGCCAGCGGAAAGGAACCGGGCCGGACATATTTGGCCACTGCTTCATCGAAGTCTTTAAGCATAATGGATTCTCCGTCGTGTTGATATACTTCAATTAAAGAATATACTATTTCCAATGCAAGTATATTTGACTGTGTAATATCTGAACATTGCAAAAAGCAATTATTCAGGGAGCCCCTGTTTTTGCCGAATAAGTTTGTATTGGACAGTATTTTCTTGAACACATCTAAAGGGGTAAAAATGGCCGGAAAAATATTGGTTGTCGATGACGAAAAGTCGATGTGCGATTTTATGGAAATAATGCTGTCCAAGGAAGGATATGAGGTCGAGACGACTGTCTCCGGTTCCGAGGCTATTCAAAGGACTTCCTCGAGCAAATATGACCTGATCATTGCCGACCTGATGATGCCGGAGATGTCGGGATTGGATCTTCTCAAGAAAATAAAGAAGGGGCGCCCAAATCAGGACATGATTGTCATGACCGCTTTTGCATCGGTCGATACCGCTATCGAAGCGATGCGTGAGGGGGCGCTTGATTATATTACCAAACCGTTTAAGGTCGATGAGATAAAGCTGGTGATAGAAAAGTCGGTCAGCCGTCAGAAACTGACCGAGGAAAACAGCCGTCTCAAGCAGCAGTTGAAAAAAGATTTTTCGTTCAGCAATTTTATCGGGCAGTCGGAAGGTATTATCAATCTCAAGAAGCTGGCGGCCAAAGTCTCGGTGACCGATTCGACAGTGCTTATCCGAGGTGAGTCGGGTACCGGGAAAGACCTTATCGCCAAGGCGATCCATGCGGCTTCAGAGCGGGCATCTGGGCCGTTTGTGACGATCAACTGTGCGGCTTTGCCCGAGACACTTCTGGAATCGGAACTATTCGGCTACAAAAAAGGCGCTTTTACCGGGGCAATTAAAGATAAAGACGGGCTGTGTAAAATGGCTCACGGGGGGACGTTTTTCCTCGACGAGGTGGGTAATACTACGCCGGCCATACAGGTCAAATTATTGAGAGTTCTGGAGGATAAGATCATCACGCCGGTCGGCGATACCAAGCCGATCGAGGTGGATGTCCGGCTGATCGCGGCGACCAATGCCGATCTGGAAGAGGATGTCAAGGCGGGCAGGTTCCGTTCGGATCTGTTTTATCGTCTGAACGTCATCCCGCTTTATATCCCGGCGCTTCGCGAGCGTCCCGATGATCTGCCGCTTCTGGTAAATCATTTTATTAAAAAGTATTGTGAGCGAAACAAGGTCGATCCGAAAACACTGAGTCCGGGGGCGCTGGAGGTGCTCAATAAGTACAATTGGCCGGGCAATGTCCGTGAGCTGGAAAACTGTATCGAACGGGCGGTTCTTTTCTCGCGGGGGGACGAGATCGTGGTTGATGATTTCCCGACCAAACTGGTGGAGGGGACCCCGCAGACAATCGTGTCCAATGAAACCCCGGAGACACCGACCCTGGAATCGATAGAAAAAGCCTATATTTATTATATCATGAATCAGACCAAGGGCAAGAAGGCCAAGGCGGCGAAACTTCTTGGAATAGACAATTCGACATTATATCGCAAACTTGAACGATACAAAATTCAGGAAGAAGAAAAATAGCCGTCGCATATCATTTCCTGGTTTCGTTCTGAAACGATAAATATAGGTTTTCTCCCTTTTTTTAAGAAAAATCGAGTAAAAGAGGATAATTTATAAACAACGACTTAATTGGAACAGTATTTGCGGTTACCTGACTGTGATATGTGTGCGTGCATAACCACCCCACGTTTATATGAGGTGTGTCATGAATAGAAAAAGCGGAAAAAAAGATATCAAGGGTTTTACGTTGATCGAGCTGATGATAGTCGTCGTTATAATCGGTCTTCTGGCGGCGATGGCTATTCCGAGATATATGGCGGTATCGACTAAGAACAAGCAATCGGAGGCCAAGCTGATTTTGAAGCAGATATATACCAATCAACGGACCTTCCGGCAACAGGGCACCGGATATTATATTCCCGGCGGCCCGGCCAGCGCCACAGCGCCGAATGCCCTTAATCAGATATGGGTCGAAATACCATCGACTTCAATGTACACGTACACGCTCAATGCAACAGCCAACACTTTCACGGCCACGGCCACATCGAGTATCCTTGATGATGATGCGGCGCAGGATATCTGGCAGATTGATAATTTCGGCACGCTGGTATGTATATCCGATGATTCGCAACTTTAGCCCCTTCTCATATATAGCTGAAAGCCCCGCGCAAAGGCGGGGCTTTTTTTTGCCTGTTTCGTCAGCCGATAGGATACTAAAGTATGCCGATCGGCAATTGCAAAATGCAAAAAGTCTCGCAAAAAACTATTAAGGCAGATATGGGGAGGCGCCCAAACCTGTTGACGGCAAGCCACATACGAAAAAAATATTAAGGGTTTCCATGTTGAACCGCTTGCATTTACAAATCCCATACCGGCCAAAATTTCCGCTTCGGCCCGCTACGGCAGATTATTTGCGCATTATGATCCTCGAAAGAAAGAACATCAAACCTAACTTAGTGAACCTATAGGAGGTCTAAATGTTTTCAAAGTTTCACAATCGTCAGAAGGGTTTCACCCTGATCGAATTGATGATCGTGGTCGTTATCATCGGTATTCTGGCCGCTCTGGCCATACCGCGTTTCATGACCGCCACCACCAAGTCGAAGCAGTCTGAGGTGAAGGGTATTCTGAAGCAGATTTATACCATGCAGAGAACCTATCGCCAGCAGAATAATCAATATTGGGGACAGGGCACCGTAGCTAACGCCGGCGCTCCCAATGGCTTTCAAGCCATAGGAGTCGAAATTCCGACTTCGGCAATTTACTCGTACACGATTACCACAGCCGATGCCACCAACCTGCTGGTGACCGGTACCTGCGGTATTCTTGACGATGACGCCACGGTTGACACCTGGACTATTGATAATGCCGGTGTTCTGACCTGCACCTCGGATGACGCGACCAGTTAAATAATCTGAGGTGTGATAGTACTAAGGCGGCTCTTCGGGCCGCCTTTTTTTTATTTGGCTGAAACCGGTGAAATTAACAGGGCCATAAAGAGATATGAAGTAAGACAATTTTCTTAATTAATTGTCAGATTTTGCCAAATTCAGCCGAAATATAGATGTATGAATCATTCCCGCTATTATTGCGCCTCGGGCAAAGGCGCGAGCCGGGAAATAACAAAGGATGAGTGGTTATGGTAAAACATGAAGCCGATTATACTTATGTCAGACCGTCGGCAATGCGGAGCCTGGCAATCTGGCTGATGCCGCTGATTGTCTTTGTCGGTTCGTTGATACTGTATATCAGAACCATGGCCCCCTCATTATACTGGGGTGACTCGGCGGCTTTTGCGTCGGCCAGCTATATACTGGGATTGCCGCATTCGCCTTCATTCCCGCTTTATACATTGCTGGGAAGATTGTTTATGCTGATACCGGGGCTGGAACCTGCCTTTGCATCGAACCTGATGTCGGCCATTTTTGCCGCCCTGGCAGTAATGATGTTTTATATGCTGGCCAAAATGTTTATCGATGTTCCGGCATATAAATCGGAGGTAAAGCATTTTGTCCGGCAAGCTGATAATGAACATGAGATGAAGGTGATAAAAGATGAATCGCTGGTGGGTTCGTCGTTTATTCTTCTGCCGGTATTTGTAGTGACGGCCTTGTTTGCCGTTTCATTGCCGGTGTGGCTGTCGGCAGTGCGGACGGAAGTGTATTCGCTACACCTTTTCCTGGCGCTTGCCGCGCTATTATCCTGCTTTAAAGGGGTCAAGGAAGAAAAGAGACGGTTTTTATTTTTGGGTTTCTGGCTCTATGCGTTATCGTTTGCCAATCACCCGCTTCTGGCGCTGGCCTTTATCCCGGCATTCATATATCTGTTTATTTCACAGTGGCGGCAGTTCGGGCAGAAATTCGGGTCGATTATGGTCGTGATTTTCTTTGCCTTTATTGCTTTCAGTATATATTTTTATTTACCTTTCAGGGCGGCCTTCGAGCCTGGAATCAACTGGGGACGTCCGGACAGCCTGCAGGGGTTCCTGGCGGCAATCACGCGCTCGGCGGACATGTCGGATTTTGCGGCATTGACGGCCGCCCCGGATTACCTGTTGCGTTTGAAGAAAATCGGTTTGTTCATGGCCGATCAGATAGGCTGGCCGCTGATCGGTCTTTTGCTGTTTGGTTTCTGGGGTATTTACAAAATTTCGAAAAAGATATTTCCGTTTATTTTGCTGGCGGTGGTATTCAATCTTGCGGTTGTACTATGGGCGGCCGATTTTGATCCCCGCAATTATGATATGGTCAATTACCTGGCGCCGCTTCTGGGATTGGTGCTGATTATCAGTACGGCCGGGTTTTTGTATATAATCCGAATCAAAATCGTAACCGGTCATGCCTCGGTAATCACGGCTGTTCTTGCGGGCGCTTTTGTTTTTGTCGGGGTCAGCGATAATATTGTCAAGGCCGACCTTTCCAATGTGCGGGGGCCGGACCTGATCAGTATGGCGGTCATCCATGATGTTCCGGACGGTTCGATTTTGATGGCGGCCGAGGATGATCTGCTTTTACCGCTGTGGTATCGCGCCTATGTCGATTCGTCGGCGCACAAGATCGATGTTCTATCTCCCGGAGCGATGTTGAATCCAGCGTACCGCAGACAACTGATGACCAACTATCCGCATCTCATTTTCCCGGATGGATTTGACGGTGAGCAACAGGGGAAGGCCGATGACTGGGCGCGCGAGATATGCCGACTGAATCTAAATGAAAGAGATATATATCTTCAGTTCGGAGTACCGGGATTCAAACATGATGAGATTGTTCCCCACGGGGTGGTTTTTAAATATGTTGGAGATGATTCAAGAGTTACTTTCGACACCAATTTCTATCAAAAACATCTTGATATCATCGCGGCGATGGTCGAGGGATGCGAGAACGATTCGCGCACGGTTGATTTTACTGGCCGCTGGGTGTTTACGCTGGGTGTTTATTACGAGCGATTCGGTCAGCATGAAATCGCCTGGAAATTATTCAAGCAATCGCTGGCGATCGACCGAGAGAGTATCGATTTGCGGCTGCACCTGGCGACCGCGCTGGCCCGGGCAAAACGGTATAAGGAAGCGCTTAAATATTTATCGGATGCACTGGAGATCGATTCGCAGGATGCCGACTGTCTCAGGCTGGGCCGGTCAATACTTAATGCCATGAAGAGAGAAGGGGCGATAGCTCAAAATGATTGAGATTTCGGTAGTTGTACCATCATATAACGAAGCGGCCAATATCCCGCAAAACCTCGAGAGAATGGCGGCGGCTTTGACCATCACCGGTCAAAGTTTCGAGATACTGGGGGTCGATGACGGTTCGACCGACGATACGGCCGATAAGATAAAGGCATACGCCGCCGAGGACCCGCGTATCCGCTATGTCGGGTACAGGATCAATGCCGGCCGGGGTAAGGCGATTCGGACCGGAATCAAGGCAGCGCGCGGGAAATATATATTGACGATCGACTGCGACCTGTCTTATTCGGAGGAATACCTGACGGTGATGTACCGTCTATTGAAAGATAATCCCGAAGTCGATTTTGTTATCGGTTCGCCTTATATGCATGACGGCGGGACCGAAGATGTGCCGTTCAAGCGCCTGATGATATCGAAGCTGGGTAATATTATATTATCGTCGGCCATGCGCGGTAAAATCAAGACTCTGACGGGTATTTTGCGCGGTTACAAGGCGGAAGTGGTCAAGCGGCTCGATCTCGAGTCGGACAAAAAGGAGATACACCTGGAAATACTTTCGAAGGCCCTGGCTTCTGGTTTTGTCCCGCTTGAATTCCCGGCGGTGCTTCGTTCCCGGAAAAAGGGCAAGTCCAAATTCCGATTCAAAGCGACGGCATTGTCGCATCTTGTATTTTCGTTTTTCGAACGTCCTTCGCTTCTGTTCGGGCTGGCCGGTTTTCTGCTGATCGCGGCAGGACTGGGAATCGGGGCATATATGATCTACCTGTGGCAGATAGCGGCGCTCAATCCCAACCGTCCGCTGATGACCCTGATGGTCCTGCTGTTTGTGTCGGGTCTTCAGGTGATATTGTTCGGGTTTTTGGGAACGCAGATGGTCGGGCTGCGCAAGGAAGTCTATAAGCTTCAGAACCACCAGCACAAGATCGAAGAGATGATCGAATCGTCAAATCCAAGGTCGTATGATGCACCTGTTTGCGGAAAAAATGATGGAGTAATTATTCAGGATGAACATGCAATCAAAAAAACGACTGTTGATCATAACTAACCGTTATCCGGCCGGACCGGATGATGTCGCCTCGCCGTTCGTGCATGATTTCAGAAAGGCGCTTGAAGCCGATAATATTCAAACCGACGTGGTTACCCCATACTATCAATCGCAGTACGGCGGTAAGGATTATATTGATGATGCGGTGCATGTTTTCCGCTGGTCGGACGGTTCCAGGGTGATATCGCAGTTGCCGTTGTATCACCCGGCCAGTATCCTTAAGATCAAACGGTATTTTCAGCGCGGTTATGAAACCGCCGCCAAGCTCCTGAATCGGAACAAATATGACGGGATTCTCGCACTCTGGGCGGCGCCTTCGGGATATATCGCTGAAAGGTTATCCGAAAAGTACGATATCCCATTCGCCGTCTGGGCGCTTGGTTCGGATATAAACAGCTGGGCGCAGTTACCGATTGTTGGAAAAATCATAGTGAAAGTATTGAAAAATTCTCATCGGCTTTATGCCGACGGTTATGAACTGGCTGTAAAAGTCAAGGCGCTGGCCGGAAAAGAATGTCAATTTATACCCAGCTATCATGCTATCGAAATTGACGCGGTCAGACCTGAGATACCAGCCAAAGGATTTGTTTGTGTCGGCCGTGTGGAAAAGAGCAAAGGTGTTTTTGACCTGCTGGAGGCGTTTAGAATATTTGTCAAACGCCATTCCGATTATAGGCTTGATTATATCGGTACCGGCCGGGCCGAAACGCAATTGAAAAAGATGATCGAAGAATATCATCTGAGTAATTCGGTGGCAAGTCACGGTTATTTGCCGCGATGTGAAATAAATGAACTGCTGGTAAATTCCACGGCGGCGGTTATACCGTCGCACGCCGACTCGCTTCCGCTGACATTCGGCGAGGCTATGCAGGCCGGGGTACCGGTGATATGTTCTGATGTCGGAGATATGCCGTATTTTGTCGACCGGTATAAAGCGGGGTATCATTATCCGGCAGGGGATGTCGGGGCGCTGGCGGAAAAGATGGAGGAAATACTTGCCGGGGCGGCCCAGTGCGCGGCGAATTGTCAGGCGGCGCTGAGCGAACTTGATATATGTAATTCCGTCATGGCAATCAGGGGGTGGCTGGAGACGATAGCTCAGGCGATAGAGACGAAAGAGTGCAGTCATGCCGACGCTTGAAGAAAAACAGGTATATTTCGATCAGTACTGGCAGGGGCAACCGGATGCCAAGACCGATCCGCGTTCGTTTCAGCGGGCGGGGATGGTGCATCGATTATTGAGCAAGGAATCGGGCAAACTGTTCGATCTGGGTTGCGGCCGCGGTGTGATACTGGATTATTTCGCGGGTCTCGGGTTCGAGGTTACCGGTTCGGATATCTCTCCGGAGATCATCACGATGGTCACACAGAAGGGTCATCGGGCGATGATACTTGATATCGAACGGGATGAGCCGTATGAAAAGTATGATGTTATTCTCTGCCTGGAGGTGCTTCAGCAGTTGTACTATCCGCGCCGGGCTCTAAAAAGACTCAAGGATGCATTGAACGATGACGGCGAGATGGTCATCTCGGTGCCCAATGAATTTCATATAGTATCGCGATTGAAAATATTGTTAGGCCGGTCGCACCTGGGGCATTTCGATCACTCTCATGTGCGGCTGTTCGCGCCATCGCGCGACAGGGAGTTGTTCGAGAAGATCAACCTGACTGTCGTCGGGCGGCGTTATGTACCGATTATCCCGCCGACGTGGAAGATCCTGACAAAGCTGTTCATGCCGCTGACGCAGTTGTTTCCGTCTTTGCTGGCAATAGCATCGATTTATAAGTTGAGGAGATTATGACAGTCGATACCCGAACCAGAATGAATGAGAATATGGGGACCTTTTCGGAGCGGTTTCCGGTACTATATGATATTGAGACACGTCAGAAAAAGGCGGACAAGGTGATAGCGGTATGCCAGCATTTTTCGTTCAGGCCGTTAAATGAGCTGGTCTGTCTTGACCTGGGTTCCTCGACAGGTATTATGACGGAGCGTTTTGCGGAAAATTTCGATAGGGTGATCGCTCTCGATGTCGATCGTGAGGGACTGAAGTGGGGGCGGAGGAACCATCAGCAGAAAAATATCGAGTATTTGTGCTCCGACGGAACGGATACGGCCCTGGCGGATAATAGTATCGATGTTGTTATCTGCAACCAGATATATGAGCATGTGGACAATCAGGAAGGGTTGATGTCGGAGATATACCGGGTGTTGAAATATGACGGTTTCTGTTATTTCGGCGCCGGCAATCGATATGTTCTGATCGAGGGGCATTATTTTCTGCCATTTTTATCGTGGCTGCCGCATCGACTGGCGGATATATACATGATACTGGCGGGTAAGAAGGGGGTTTATGATGTTAAATTGTTATCGCTGGGAAAGCTCAAGTCATTAACCCGCAATTTCTGGCGTCACGACTACACCAACATGATTTTTGAGAACCCGGAAGAATTTTATGCCGACGATGTTATCAAACGGGGTAATATTATATCGCGATTGCCGCGGCGGCTGTTTACCATGATATATCCGTTGTTTCCGGCCTGGGTCTGGGTGCTTACAAAGAGAAAATGATGTTCGGATTGCGGTCAAAAAATAATTGACCGCGTTAATCAACTAACATTAATTGTGATTTATGAAAACCTCGATAATTGTGATTATGATTATTCTGGCATTTACGGGTTTGTGGGCCCAGGAAATGCCTGATTCGGTGTTTGAACGCCAGGCGGTCGAACATCTAACGGCGCTTTTGAATCTGAAGCCGTCAGATATACATTTCAGGGATGATTACGCCAAAAAGGATAGTTTCAGGCTGGAGACAGTCGCGGATCTGATGGATCGCCCATATAAGATGATCGAATTTGCGGAGAGATTCAAGAGCAACTGCCAAGGCGGTCAGCCTGAGCCGGTTTTGCGATTTGTTTTCGAAAATCTGCGGAAAGAAACGCAGACCGCTGTTTTGAGGCGGTACCGTATGCCGGAAGACGAAAATCTTTATGCGGGAATTAACCTATATTATAACTCCGTGGAACTGAACCGTCTTCTGATGAAGGCACATTCTTTTTTGTATGACCGTTTTCCCAGGGCGCTTGATTCGACCATGGCCCTGGTCAATGCCGAAGACAGGAAATTTCTTTTAGATGAATTTAAACAGTCGGTGCTCGAAGATACCGTCGATGTCAATAAGCCGGTCGATGTGCTCGACTCGATTCAGAAAGTTGAGGAGCAATATACAAAAAGATTTGTCGGCTTTGCGACAAAGATAAAAAAGGATTTTATTATCCTGGCCGGGATCGATGCCGCGGGTTCATTTTATAACGAGGTTATGCGGTTTCAGGATGATATAAAGGCGGGCAACTTGTCGGTGGAACAGATGCTGTCGGACACGATCGAGCTTCCACCGCAGGCCGGTATCGCAGAATATCTCGGTTCTCACGAACATTGGGCCATCGGCGGGGTCGGTGATGATGTTTATCGCGGCGAATATCATTTTATTCTGGATTTCGGCGGTAATGATATTTATGAGCTGTCGTATAATCCCGATTCTGCTCACGGGACCATTATAATCGATATGTCGGGTAATGACATTTATAATGCCAAATCGGATTTTGTGATCGGCTCGGGGTGCTTTTCGGCCGGGCTTCTATATGATCTTGAAGGCGATGATATTTACAATGGGGGGAATTTTTCTTGCGGATCCGGGTATTTCGGCCTGGGTTTGCTTTATGACGGCGGTGGCAGCGATAAATATTATGGTGACACGCATACTCAGGGTGCCGCGACTTTCGGCGCGGGGATTATTCTCGATATGAGCGGGGCCGATCTGTATTCAGCGGCTCTTTTTGCACAGGGGTGCGGTCTGGTGGAAGGTGTAGGCTTGATTGCCGACTACGAGGGCAATGACCAGTATCAGGCCGGCGGGAAATACACCGAAACCTACGGGCTGGCCGGGGCCAATGTCCATTACCTATCGCTGTCACAGGGGTTCGGCCATGGGCTTCAGCCTTATGGCGGGGGCGGAATCGGCGCCATCCTGGATTATAGCGGTAATGATAATTATGTTTCCGATATATTCGGCCAGGGAGCCAGTTACTGGTGGTCACTGGGGCTGATTTGTGATTCCGACGGCAATGATCAATACGTATCTTATCAGTACGCGCAGGGGACCGGGGTACATCTTTCGCTGGGGGTGCTGGTAGATGAGAGGGGCGATGATTTTTATCGGGGTAAGGGATTGATGCAGGGAGTCGGTCATGATTATGCCTGCGGTATAATTCTCGATCGGGAGGGTGATGATATATACCAGGCTGACGATCTTTCGCAGGCGGCCGGTTCGGCCAACGGTATCGGGCTTCTTATCGACGACCGCGGTGATGACAGGTATTATGTCCGTGAGAAACGCAACACACATGGTTACGGCAATCCCCGGCGTGATTTTGGCTCGATCGGCCTGTTTATCGATATGGCCGGGAGAGACATATACACCGGGTATGGCAAGGACGACAGTTACTGGAAGAGCGATTCAAAATGGGGCGGCGGGATGGATATTGAATTTTGGAAGACTGATTCGACCGGGACGGATGGTGAATAGATGAAAATGTCTTTAAACATATTGATGGTATTATTGCTGACTCTTGAAGTGTCGGCTGTCGATGCGTCTCCGCCGAATGAGGCGGCGAGGAAAGTGGATTCGCTTTTTATTATAGCATCGTCGGGCGAGATCAAATACCGTGATATGGTCCAGCCGGCGCAGGATTCTCTGGTGGCCATGGGCGAGGCGGCGGTACCGCGGATGGTGGAGAAAATTGATATCAAAATAGCCCGCGAGGCCCGGACTGTTCGTGAAGTCTTGATTAAAATAGGCGCTGTGGCTGTACCGTCCCTGCTGACACGGCTGTCGGATGAGGATACTGAAGTGGTCAGCAAGACATGCTATATACTGGGTAAAATCGGCGATTCATCGGCAATCGATGGGCTTGTAGATGTTTCCGGGCACAGCGACTGGCATATCCGCTCAAGCGCGGTTGCGGCATTGGGAGATATCGGGAATGAAAGGGGTTATGAGGCGGTCAGCCGGGCATTAGCGGATACGGTCGGGTTGGTCCGCAAGTCCGCGGCGGTGGCCGGGGGAAAATTGATGAACGAGGCGGCGGTACCCCATCTGGTGGGAATGCTTGCCGACGATTTTTACGGGGCACGAATGTGTGCCTCAGAGGCGCTGGTTAAATTCGGCAAGAAATCATTGAGTGCTATCGGCGATTCACTTGTATTTGAAAATGAGTTGCAGGGCAATCTCGGTTGTACGACACTGGGATTGATCGGCGGCGATTCCGCGGCAGTGATCCTGACCGCGCAGCTTACCTCGCCTTCTCCGATGCGACGGGCGCTGGCGGTGGAAGGGATACTCAACTGCAATTCATCACTGGCCTGCGGGGCGGTGGAATTACTTTCCAGCTCCGAAAAGGATCCGCTGGTTTTGTTTTACATCGAAAAGGTCCTTGAAAAGTATGCTTCAAAATAAGCTGGGACGATTCTCGCGGCATATTGTTAAATCAGATGAAGGTTCCGCAGAGAAAAAGGGTGGCAGCCGCTATCATAAGCTGGCCGAAAGTTTGAACGGTGATTTGCTGGAGTATTCCAACGGTTCTTTTGTCAGGGTAATCACCGATTTCGAAGAAAATTATTTCCATGGCAAGTATATGCTTCCGGAGCGGGATACTCTGCCGGAATTTCGGCAGAGGTATTTCGATAACGCCGATGAGAGAATTGTGCTTGATCCGGAGAAATT